>NZ_CP009889.1:1200000-1500000 GCF_000788395.1 Pseudoalteromonas piratica | reverse complement strand
AAAGTAGTTGATGCGCCTTTAAACCCAGATTCGTCTTGGCTAATCAAATTAGAATCAGATAATGCTGCAACAGCTGTTGAATTACCGATTACTGAATCAATCGAAGGCGTTGCGCCTACCACAGGTCAATGGCAAACCTTTACATTCCCAATTCAAAGCTTAGTGTCAAAAGGCCTTGATGTAAGCGCCATTGATGTTGTGATGATTTTCCCAGCTTGGGGCACAGGTGAAGGCGCAACTTACCGTGTAGATAACGCCAAGATTTACGATCCAAGCGCTGAAAAACCAGCCTCTGATGAACTTACGCTATTTATGAATACGGTTGCTGATAACTGGAGTATTTGGGATTGTTGTGGTGGGTCAACACCAACTGAAGAGCAAGATGATGAAGCGCATGGCACTGTTGCACAGTATGTCATTGGTTCGCAACCTACAGTAATGGGTTTCTTCGCCGATGATGGTGTTTATTTTGATGCTTCAAACTTACTAGAAACAGGCGTTGTACGTTTTGAAATGAAAGTAGTCGATATGCCAATTAATCCAGATAGCCAGTGGCTCTTTAAAATTGAATCTGGTGATGCATCAACGGCTGTTGAGTTACCACTTTCAGCCAGTGTTGAAGGTGAAACTCCGCGCACAGGTGAATGGCAAACTTATACTTTCACAATGCAAGAGCTCTTTAGTCGTGGCCTTGATATCAGCGCGATTGATGTAGTGATGGTGTTTCCTGCATGGGGAACTGGCGAAGGTGCGGTGTATCGCATTGATAATGCAGTCATTGCAAACCCTTAACGTTTATTGGTGGCAAGCGTTTCGCTTGCCTAAAGTCAAAACAAGATAAGTAGAAAGATTATGAAAACAAAAAGCTATAAAAAAAGCCAAGTAGCAATGTTAGTGGCTGGCTTATTAGGTACAAGTCTTGCGACGCCAATACATGCAGAGCAAGAGGACTTGACAGCAAGTACTGAAAAAGACGTCGAAGTAATTGAAGTAAAAGGGATTAGAGGGAGTCTGATCCGCGCTATGGATATCAAACGCGAAGCATTTGGTGTGATGGATGCGATCAGCGCTGAGGAAATGGGTAAATTTCCTGATACTAACCTTGCGGAATCGCTACAACGTATAACCGGTGTATCGGTAAGCCGTGCCAACGGTGAGGGCAGTGAAATAACAGTACGCGGATTTGGGCCAAGTTTTAACTTAGTGACACTCAATGGCCGACAAATGCCTGGTACGGGTAATTCGCGCTCATATAAACTTGAAAACCTCGCGGCGGAAGGGGTGAGCACTCTCGAAGTGTATAAAACAGCGCGCGCTGAAAAACCAACAGGTGGTTTAGGTGCAACGGTAAACATTGTAACTGCAAAACCATTTCAACGCCCTGGACAGCAAGCCAGTGCAACCGTCAAAGGTATTTACGATACTTCGAATGAAAAAGGGGATGATGTTACTCCTGAAGTTTCAGGTATTTACAGTAATACATTCTTCGATGACCGATTTGGCTTTGGAGTATCATTCTCTCGTCAAGAGCGCGATTTTCAACGCCAAGAAGCGAATATTCAAGGTTGGCAAGCAAATGTGGATTTACCAACCTTAGAAGAAGGTACATTTGTTGACCCAAGAGCAATCGATGGCGATGGTAACCGCATTGGTAATCATTTCTTTCCTAAAGACATGAACTATAGCATTGCTGACGTTGAGCGTGAGCGTACCAATGCACAAGTCACCTTCCAATACGAGCCAATTGATGGCCTTGTTGCGACGCTTGATTACACTTATACCAATGCAATTACGGCAACTGAAGTGGCTGGTTGGGGTATTTGGAATGAATTTGGTGGCAATATCAATAGCTATGAACTAGACGAAAATGGCACCGCTGTTTTCGCTGACATTAGCGGCAATGATGGTTCCTTTACTGCGAGCAAAGACACAACAGAAGTGGATTCGCAGTCAATCGGTTTGAATCTTGTTTGGCAAATAAACGATGATTGGAAAGTGGAACTTGATTACCACGATTCAAGTAATGAGACTGACAACGGCAAAGATAAAGGCCTTGGCAGTTCCGGTCAGGTTATTTTAGGTTCTGATCAGCTGGTTAATAAGATTTATGATTATCGTACGGGAGAGATCCCGCATGCGATGATTAATTGGCGTAATGGTTCAAACGAGCTTATGCCAGGTGAAATTGATTCTAACTTTAGCCAGTTCATTCACTCTCCGGGCAAATCTGAAATTGAACAATTGCAACTACATACCACTTGGTATAACGACGCGTTTGATATCCCGTTAGTGACGGTTAAATTTGGCGGTACATTCACGGATCAAACCATGAGTGGTTCGAATGCATGGAGTGGTCTGCGTGGTGGCCCTGGTTTTAATCCGTCATTTACTGAGATTTTCCCAGATAGCATGTTTACGCGTCATGATACCAGTGACTTACTGGATGCGTTTAGCGGTGGTGGGAGCGACTTAAACCCTCATTATTACTATAGCTACGACTTTGATGAGGCTGTAGCCCGCCAATTAGCTTTTCTAACAGAAGATATTATGGGGGGCGATGTTTACTCTATTGACCCTTACTTCGATGGTATTGATGGCGAAGGTGCTGTTACTGAAGAGACCATGGCATTTTACCTTCAAACTGATTGGGAATTTACGATTGCCGACTACGACGCGCAACTAATTGTAGGCGTACGTTATGAAGATACTGACGTTACTAGTAATGTTCGCCAGAGGGTCGAAAAACAGGTCAACTGGGAAAGTGCGTCTGAGTGGATTATGCAATATGAAGCGGGCGGCACGGATAACTTCCTGGAGCAAACAGGAGGCTATGATATCTGGCTGCCAATGATGGATCTACGCGTCGACTTAACTGATGATCTCGTAACCCGTTTCTCATGGGGTAAAACCATGTCTCGTGCACCGCTTGGCAACTTAGCGGGCGTTCGTATGCTAAGTGGCAGTCCAAAACCTGGCGCTCGAACTGGCTCGCAAGGTAATACAAGTCTGTTGCCGTTTGAATCGACCAATTTAGACTTATCACTTGAGTACTATTACGCCGAGGGAAGTTATGCATCGGTTGGGTACTTTAAAAAAGACGTTGATAACTTTATTCAAACCACCATCACTGAAACAACCATCGATGGCCTAAACGATATTTATAATGGCCCACGTTATTTGCAAGCCATTGCGGATATTGAGGCGCGTGGTGAACAAGCGACAAGTACGGCTATTTTTGAACAGATGTTAGCGAATGGGCACGGAAATGCTGACGGTAAAATTGAGCCAGCAGCAGGTGATCCTCTGATTGTTTGGAATATTAGCCAGCCAACAAATACGGACAGTAAATCTGTCGATGGTATTGAGCTTGCCGTTCAACACTTAATTGGTGACACCGGCTTTGGCCTAGGTGTGAATGCCACATTTGTGGATGGTGATGTTGAATTTGATGTGAACAGTTTAGTACAACAAGCACCACTTACAGGCTTGAGTGATTCGGCAAACTTTCAAGCGTTTTATGAAAAAGATGGTCTGTCTGTAAAACTTACCTATGCGTGGCGTGACGCTTACTTAATTGGTGTTGGCCAGGCTCAAGGCTCGTCAGATGCGCCACCGCAATTTGCCAAAGAATACGGCCAAATTGACGTTAGTGTTAATTACGATATTAACGAGAACTTTACAGTGTTCCTAGATGGCATTAATTTGAATAACGAAACCGAGCAAGGTTATGGTCGTTACGAAGAGCAATTTTTATTTGCTCGTCAGTATGGTCCACGTTATATCTTTGGTATGCGTTACTCGTTTAATTAACGCTTCTTTGTTGTCAGCAAGCCGCATTTCGATGCGGCTTTTTTTTGGCCAAAATTTGACGGATTTTATAACGCTAACCATTATTAATTAATGCAAAAAATGGTAATCGAGCGTTTTACACGCTGCAAAGAACATCACTTATCTCTCCGCATGTTTTGGGTGAGTGTTTTGTTATTATTGGCCATATCGTCAAAACCTTTGATGGCGAAAAATCATGACACTTTTGTATTTGATGACATCGCACAGGTGATGCAGCAGTACAACTTTGATAATGGCCTTAGCCAAGCCTCTGTAACCGCAATTACGCAAGATAAATTTGGCTATATTTGGCTTGGCACCCAGTCTGGCCTTAATCGTTTTGATGGAAAGCGATTTAAACATTTTTTTCCGGCGCAACCTAATGCCTTGAATCTTGCAGGAGGGTTTATTACTGCCTTATGTGCACAGGGAGATTCTCTATGGATAGGCACGCAAACGGGGTTATCTCGTTACCATATTAGTACCAGCGAATTTGAATACATCCCAATTACTCAGCATAACCAATCCGTTGAGCGCATTAAAACATTATCATGTAATGACGATGTATTAATTATTTCTACAGAAAACAGAGGGCTATTTATTCTAGATGCGTCATCTCACGTAATAGCCGGTAATGAGCTTTTTACATCCGACACATTAAAAGCAATATATAAAGATAGAAATAAATGGTTTGCCAATACAGCAAAAGGTGTTTTGGTAAAACCATTAGATGAAAACGACTACACACTCTTGCTACCCGGTAACTTTAAGAATATGGCTATATCTAACAACGCTCTCGCGGTGTTAGATAATCAAAATAAACTCTGCTTTTATCAATTAATGCCGCTCAAAGCGCGTTGGTGCGAAGCTTTACCAATTACTGAAATGGCTGAGATATTTCAAGTTAGTTTGCAGGCCAATAAGGTCTTGATTGCCTCCAGTCAAGGGGCATTCCAAATCTCCTATCAAGGGGAAATAGATCATCATTTTAAGCGTCAAGTAAGCAATCAAAAAGGGTTGTCTGAAAATACCACACTGGCCATTTTTAAAAGCCAAGAAGGGGATGTTTGGCTTGGCACAGAAACGCAAGGACTATATCATTTTCGTGAGTTAAGCAGTGCGTTTGGTCATGTATATAATTTTCAAAAAACTGCTAGAGTAAGTGAGTTTTATGACGTCAGAAGCTTCGCGATTGATGCACAGGGTGCACTTTGGATAGGCACGTCAAAAGGAATTTATCTTTATAAAGACAAACGCTTCTATGCTGCCGAAAGTGTTTACCCATCGCTTGAAAAATTTAACAACACGTTTATTACCGATTTATTTATTCAAGATAATGTGTTGTGGGTTACCAGTCGGGGGGCGGGCTTAGCTAAGCTTGATTTACAAACGAAGAGCACTTGGCTGGTCAAGCCAAACATTGCTGGAAATGAAGTCACGAGTTTTAATTCTGTGATTAGTTATAAAGGGCAACTGGTCTTTAGTTCTCGCACCCAAGGGTTAATCACCTTCAATTCAAAAACAAATACGTTTAGTCACTTTATACCCAATAATGAAAATGCGCCCTCACATGCTACGGGTTTATATACTGATGGCAATGATTTATGGTTTGGAAGTATAGGGCTTGGGTTATTTCGATATGATGGCCAATCATTGGTTTCGATTAACCAAGCACAAGGCTTAAGTTCAAACTTAGTGTTTATGATTGAGCAAGACGCGCAACAACGCATTTGGGCTGCCACAGATAAAGGGTTAAGTATTGTTAATCAAGATATGACTTTGGCGCGGATTGTTGAACGCAAACATGGATTAGCAAATAACGCTATTTGGGCGTTAGTAAAGGATGATGACGGACACTTTTGGGTTGGCACCAGTGGTGGGTTAAGCGCGATAGACAGCACAGACTTTCGTATTCGAAATTACTTGCGAAATGATGGCATACAATCAAATGAGTTCAATTTTAATGCCGTATTGAAAACAAAAAGTGGACGTTTATTTATCGGTGGAGCAAATGGGTTTAACCAATTTTATCCAAGCGCGATAGAAAAAGCGGGTAATAAACCGAGCGTACAGCTTAGTGCTATTAATGTGCTTGAAAAAGAGTTAGCGCCAATTAACTCTACTGAGTTAACAACAGTACCTGAGTTAACGAAGTCGCTAGTATTAAAAGCAGATCAAAATATCTTATCGCTGGCGTATTCTTCTTCAAGCCTGGCCTCAGACAAACTCTCGCATTTGTATTACCGAGTATTGGGGTTAAGTGAAAAGTGGATCAAGCTTGAACAAGGTCGAAACCAGATAGATCTGATCAACCTATCCCCAGGTAGTTATATTATTGAAGCATATTTAGTTGACCGATTTAACAATGCGTCTGATGCGCATCAACTTGAACTGACAATAGTGCCGCCTTGGTGGGCCTCTAATCTTGCTAAATTGAGTTATGTGATCTTAGCGTTACTTATCAGCTCGTTGGTTATTTACTCTCGGGTCAAACGTTTCCGACAGGTACTCAAAGACAACAATAAAATGAAACAGCTCACAGAACGGTTTGAGTTGAGCTTGTGGGCGAGCGGTGATGATTTGTGGGATTGGGATATTGCGAATAATACAATTCACCGCTTTAGTGTCAGTAGTCACCTTGATTTTGGTTCACAAAAAGATGAAGTACTACTAGATGAACTGAATCATTATGTTCACCCCAAAGACTGTCTTTTATTGGAAGACAAACTAGAGCGTTGTATTTCGGGTGAGATTGAAAGTTACGAAATTGCTATTCGCATGAAGGATAAAAGTGGTGGCTTTCGGTGGGTGCGCGATCGTGGAAAAGTCGTAAGCAGGAATAGTGCAGGTATTGCCCAGCGTATTGCTGGTGGGATACAAGATATTAAGCAACTTAAAGAAAATGAGTTGGCACTTGAAAAACTCAATCACTCATTAGAAGAAAAAGTGCAAGAGCGCACGTTACAACTTGAACAAAATAACCAGCAGTTGCTGCAAACATTAGATGAGCTTGAAAAAATGCAGCAAGACCTCATCGAAAGTGAAAAAATGGCATCACTGGGCAACCTAGTAGCAGGCGTTGCCCATGAAATAAATACGCCCTTAGGTATTGCGATAACAGGTGTTTCGTCTAATCAAGAAAGTATTTCACTTATCGAGTCACAGTTGGCGAATAAAACACTTAACCAAGCGACGTTAGTCAATGAAATGCAAAAGCAAAGAGAAGCCTACCAGCTTGTACAGCGTAATTTAGAACGAGCAGAGGCATTAATTGCAAACTTTAAGCAAGTCGCGGTTGATCAATCCTCAGAGCAAATGCGTGAAGTGCAGGTCCTAGAATACCTTGAACAGCTGCGCACATCGTTAGCGCCTTTAACGAAAGGAAAAGATATTACAGTTTCAATTGCCTGCTCAGAGACATTATTGGTAGAAACATATCCTGGTGCTTGGTATCAAGTGATGTCGAATCTTATTCAAAATTCGGTTACACATGGTTTTGATGGCCAGAAAAAAGGCAATATAGCTATTTCTGTGACGCTTAATAACGGCAAGTTGGTAGTGGTTTACCAAGATGATGGCAAAGGTGTATCCGAAGAGGTGCGTGAACGTATGTTTGAACCCTTTGTGACCACTAAACGTAATCAAGGCGGCAGTGGTTTAGGCATGCATATTGTTTATAACTTAGTCACTCAGATTCTTAATGGTGAAATAACCAGTCGGCAAGTGGAAAACCAAGGAGCTATGTTTGAAATTGAGTGCTTTGTAAATGTGATTAGTAAATAAAAAGCCCCATTGATTTGATGGGGCTTTTTATTTAGGAAGGTGTTTATTGACACATGTGCATTGCGGGTGTGTCTGATTGACTAATTTTAATATTGGCGAGTGACAGTTCAAGTGCCTGCGATGAACCAATTTCAAACGGCACAACCAGTTGATTAAACTTGATGCCTTGTTGCGTAAAACAGGCTAAATCAACAGAAAGTGTATGCCATTGACCGTCTGCTTTTGCATTGATTAAGTGGCTGATATCCATTTTGCTATGACAACTTCCTGGTTTATCGGCGGTACCTTCACAGTTCATGGTTAGCCATACATCTTTGGCTTTCTTGCTGTCTACTTTCACATCAAAGGTAAGCTGTGCTGTGTCTGAAACTAAATTGCTGAGATCTTCTCTGAAATAACTCTTACTTGCAAAGCGAAGACCTGCAGCGTGCTCACCAGTAATTGAAATTTTGCGTGCATCCTCTTGAATAACCTTATCAATTGTTCGGTAATTGATGCCTTCAAGGCTCAAGGTGCTCGACATAATTTGTTCACTGTTATCACCTGAGAATAACCATGCCTGCCAAGGCTTTTTCACTTCACCTTCAAGAATAGACACACTCTTTACATCGCCGGCTTTGCGTTCGAATTGCTCAGGTAAATCGTTTGGTACAATTGTGTTTGAGGTTGTGGTTAAGCCATAACCATATTCAAATAATGGTTGTTCACTATTTTTATTATAAAAGTCGACATGTTGATTTGGCTTGATAGGCCAACTAAATGGCAGTTTACCTTTAAAATCAACATTAACGCTGTTATCTGCCTTACGCAGCAGCAGGTCGGCAATTGCCGCGCCTTCAGAACCCGGTAACCAAGCGGCAACAAACGCTGTTGAGGCATTTAACTCAGCATTAACCCACATTGGTCGACCACTAATAAATACGGCAACAACGGGGATATTTTCGGCTTTTAATTTGTTTAGTAAGGCAAGGTCGCGTTTATCCCCAGCTTGGTATTCAAGGGTTGCACGGTCACCATGACCTTCAGCATAAGGTTCCTCGCCGAATACCACAATTGCGACATCAGGCTTTTCTGAAAAACTGCCATCAAGGCTGTAATCGAGTATGCCACCCGCGCTATTAACTTGTGAACGCAGACCATCAAGAATTGACGACCCGCCTGGGAAATCACTATTTTGATTATTAGTGCCCTGCCAAGTGATTGTCCAACCACCCGATTGTTTACCAATATTGTCTGCGGCATCACCTGCCACTAAAATGCGCTGCTTAGGTGATAAAGGTAATAATTGTTGGTTGTTTTTCAGTAATACCAGTGACTCTCGCACGGCCTGTGCAGCTACTTCACGGTGTGATGCTTGGCCGATTAATTCTGTTTTACCAGAAAGCGCTCTATCTTTCGGGCGTGGTTTATCAAACAAACCAGCGCGTAATTTAACGCGTAAAATGCGGCGCACTGCATCATCAATACGCGATTGCGAAATTTCACCTGTCTTTACTTGAGCGATGGTATTTTCCATCAAAGCTTTCCAGTCAGAAGGCACCATAAAAATATCAAGACCAGCATTAATCGATTGCGCACAACTTTCATTGCTACATCCTGCTACTTGGCCATGGCCATTCCAGTCACCGACTATAAAACCATCGAATCCCATTTTCACTTTCAATACGTCATTGAGTAAGTATTTACTGCCGTGTACTTTCTCGCCATGCCAGCTGTTAAATGAGGCCATCACTGACTGTGCGCCCACATTTAAGCCGCCCACATAGCCTTGAGCATGAATATCAAATAAATCCTGTTCAGACGATAGGTTATTGCCTTGGTCATCACCATCTACTGTACCGCCATCCCCAACAAAGTGTTTTACTGTACTTATAACACGCTCATCGCCTAAAAAGTCTTTACCGACTTCACCTTGCAGGCCTTTAACCACTGAAGCAGCATAATTGCGAACGAGCGAAGGGTCTTCTGAGTAACTTTCATAGGTGCGTCCCCAGCGGTCGTCTTGCACAACTGCAACTGTTGGTGCAAATACCCAATCAATGCCAGTTACCATTACTTCTTTAGCTGTAATTGCGGCGATTTGTTCCATTAACTCTGGATTATTTGCTGCCCCTAAACCAATATTATGTGGAAATAACGTTGCCCCAATCACATTATTATGTCCGTGAACCGCATCAGTTCCCCACATGGTAGGAATGGTTGAGCCATCAAGAGAATCATCAATTGACGCCATGTACATATCGTTAGCCAGTTTTATCCAATCTTCAGGTGTGGCATGCTTATCGCCATTTGGAAATGAGCCACCGCCATTTAAGTAAGAACCGAAACCATAACGGCGCATATCTTCAACTGTGATATTTCGGATTTCGGGCTGGATCATTTGCGCAATTTTTTGTTCGAGTGTCATTTGCGCTAACAATGCATCAATTTTAGTTTCAAGTTTGGCGTCGGGTTTCACCGGATTTGTGATCTTTGGCCAAATATCATTTTTAGTGTTTGTTGTTTTGGCATTATCATTGCCAGACATGCAACCGCTCAGTGCCAAGCACAGTGCAGATAGCGAGAACAGGTGTTTATTCATTGTTTTGTCCTTGAGTAGTTGATGGCACATGTCCTTTCACACCGTAGAATACGATAAATACGTAACATACAGCAGGAATAATAAACGAGAGAGTCAGACCAATGGTATCAGCGGCGATACCTTGGAATACAGGGATGATAGCACCACCTACGATAGCGAGACATAAAATGCCCGACCCTTGTGAGGTGTGCTCTTTTAAGTTGTTAATAGCTAGGCTGAAAATGGTAGGGAACATAATTGAGTTACATAAACCGACAGCGAGCATGGTCCACATCGCGATAGGGCCAGAACTTAACATTGAAACGACAATGAATACGATAGCAAGTGCCGCATTAAAGGCAAGTACAGTCCCGCCAGAGACTTTTTGCATCACGGCCGCACCAATAAAGCGACCGACCATTGCTCCACCCCAATAGTAAGCGATGTATTTTGCAGCGGTAGCCTCAGTCATTTGGGTTGCACTGGCACTTGATATGTAATTGATTAAGGTACTGCCAATGGCCACTTCCGCGCCGACATAGACAAAAATACCGACAGCCCCGAGTACTAAATGCTTGTGCTGCCACGCAGAGCCTTGGGTCACTTGCGGTGTTTCTTGATTAGTAATTTTAGGTAACTTTAATACTAAAAAGATAAGCGCCAACACCATAAGTGATGCTGCGAGAATTAAATAAGGTAATTGAACAGCGGTACCATCATGACTTTGATTAGCGGTATCAGCAGAGAAAAATAAAGCCGCGCCAAATAATGGTGCAACCGTGGTCCCTAATGAGTTAAACGCTTGGGTTAAGGTTAAACGAGAAGGCGCTGTTTTAGGGTCACCTAAAGCACTGACATACGGGTTTGCAGACACCTGTAAAATCGTAATACCACTGGCTAATACAAATAAGGCCATTAAGAAAAGTGCATAAATACCGGAGGTTGCAACAGGGTAAAATAACAAACAACCCACACAGGCAATGGCTAAACCGGTGACGATACCTTTTTGATAACCGATTTTACCGACCAACTTCCCGGCAGGCAGCGAGATAATAAAATAAGCACTAAAAAAGCAAAACTGAATAAGCATTGCTTGGGTGAAATTAAGGGTAAAGGCTTCTTTAAGGTAAGGGATTAAAATGTCATTAAGACAAGTAATAAAGCCCCACATAAAGAAGAGGCTGGTTAAAGCAACGAGCGCAAACTGGGTGTTTGAGGTGTTGCTTTCCTCGACCTGCACAGTCTGATTGAGTGGATTGGGTGAACTCACAATGATCTCCAGTTGATTTTTTCTTTGTAAGCGCTTACATTTAAATCATGTAAGCGCTTACATTTATAGTTTGATAATTGCAGAAAGCGTTTAAAATATCAAATAGAAATCGGATTTTGATTCGCTAATTTTTACGCGGTTGTTATTAAAATCTCAATAAAACAAGGTGTTAATGACCATGAAGCATTTTCGCTTAGCCAAAACAAGTAACATGATGCAGCCAGATTTTATTTTTGGTGTGGCCACGTCGTCATACCAAATAGAAGGTGCGCGTAATTCAAGATTAAAGGCAAACTGGGACACCTTTTGTGAAAAAGATGGCACGATCGCAGATAACAGCAACGGTGACATAAGTTGTGAACATATAAAATATTGGCAAGATGATGTGGCGATAATGGCTGATATTGGAGTTGATGCATACCGTTTATCCTTGTCATGGTGCCGTGTGATGCTAGCAGATGGCACAGTCAATTTAGAAGGCGTAAAATTTTACATCAACTTGTTTAAGGCTTTAAAAGCACAAGGGATCAAAATATTTGTCACCTTTTACCACTGGGATTTACCAGAGTATCTTGAAAGCCAAGGTGGCTGGTTAAATCGTCAAACAGCTTTCGAGTTTGCTAATTATGTCGAGACTATTACGCCATATATTTCTCCGTATGTTGACTCATTCGCAACATTAAACGAACCGTTTTGTTCTGCATACTTAGGCTATGAGTTGGGTATACACGCCCCGGGATACACCAGCCAAAAAGCAGGTAAACTGGCTGCACACCATTTACTGCTTGCACACGGCTTGGCGATGGAAGTGTTATCTCGTTTATGTCCAACCACTGAAAATGGCATTGTGCTTAATTTTTCACCTTGTTACCCGTTCACAGACTCAAATGAGGATGCAGTTGCCTGCCGTTATGCGGATGAATATCTCAATACATGGTATTTAATGCCGCTGTTAGAGGGGCGTTATCCAGATATCAAAAATTTATTACCTGACGAGGTGCAGCCAGAAATAGCGGAAGGTGATATGGCGATTATTTCAGCACCGCTCGATTTTATTGGCATCAATTACTACACACGTAAGGTTTACCAAGCAGGCAACAATGTTCTGTTTAAAGAAGTCGAATCAAACCAGTACGCAAAAACAGCTATGGGCTGGGAAGTTGTACCAAGTGCTTTTTTTGATTTATTAACTGACTTAAATAATCGTTTTGATTTGCCAAACATTTATATTACTGAGAATGGTGCGGCATTTGATGATGAAATTATTGACGGTGAGGTGAATGATCTCGCTCGTGTTGATTATATTGATGAACATTTACTTGCGGTGGAACAGGCAATACAGCATGGCGTTCCCATAAAAGGGTATTTTGTTTGGAGTTTATTAGATAACTTTGAGTGGTCAGAAGGGTATACTAAACGATTTGGCATCGTGCATGTTGATTACACTTCGCAAAAACGTACGTTAAAACACAGTGCACTTTCGTACAAAGCGCTAATAAACGCTAGAAATTCAAACCAATAACCATTAAATTTATCGAGTGTAGACACAGTTTTCTATTTTATGGCAACTATTTACGAAGTATCAAAAGCCGCAGGGGTATCGTTAGCCACCGTTTCACGCGTGATTAATGGCAACGCCCGAGTGAGTGAGCGCACTAAAGAAAAAGTGCATAAAGCAATGGCTGAACTTGGCTATAAGCCTAATGCAATTGCTCAATCCCTAGCCTCTAATCGAACTAATAGTGTGGGTTTATTGGTGTCTGAACTGCATGGTTCATTTTTTGGTGACATGATGAGTTCAATTGAATCTATGCTGCGAGATGCCGGTAAGCATGTGGTGATCACTGCTGGTCACAGCGAAGCTGAAAAAGAAAAACAAGCCATAGAATTTTTAATTAGTCGCCGTTGTGATGCACTTATTTTAAATGCTGAAGCGGTTTCTGAGGACTATTTGAAATCATTACTCGATAAAAATATTGAGATCATTCTGATCAACCGCAATATTGAATCATTGAAAGAGCGTTGCATTGTGCTCGATAATCAACTAGGTGGTTACTTAGCGACCAAAGCTGCAGTTGATCAAGGGCATCGCAATATTGCTTATATTAGTGGCCCGCATTTTAAAGAAGATGCACAGCAGCGTTTAGCTGGTCACAAGCAAGCACTTAAAGAAGCGGGTATCTCGTTTGAGAGCAGCGCGTATTTTGAGGGCAGTTATCATGAGTCTGAGGGCTATGAAGGGTTTAATAACCTGATAAAGCACAATGATTCCTTTACTGCCTTAGTATGTGCGAATGATGAAATGGCATCTGGCGCGATGACAGCTGCGCGCGAGCATGGGCTTAGTATTCCAGATGATTTATCGATAATCGGTTTCGATAATGTATTGTTCGCGCGTTACCTGTATCCCAAACTAACGACAGTGGATAACCCTATCGCAAAAATGGGTGAAATGGCTGCTAATTGGGTGCTGAGCAATATTTACAATACCAAGATAGCCACACCGATGAATCACTTATTCAAGCCTGAGTTAGTGATTCGCGATTCGCTAGGAGCTGTGCATGCTGACTAATCGAATCTCACCGTCAGCCAAATTTGCACTGATTGCTTCGTTTGGTGGGTTTGTATTCGGTTTTGATGCATCTGTAATATCGGGTGCGATAGGCTTTATTTCTGAACAGTTTGCGCTCGATGAATGGCAACAAGGACTGGTGGTAAGCGCGCCAACACTCGGTGCGATTATCGCAAGTTTCTTTGCCGCGTTCTTGAGTGATCGATTTGGTCGTCGTAATACACTTATTGCTGTGGCCTTGCTGTATGTTTGTTCTGCTTACTTTTCAGCGGTTGCCTCCGACTTTGAAAGTTTATTATTGGCAAGATTTATTGGTGGCTTAGCATTTTGTTCACTGCTTATCACACCCATGTATATTGCCGAAATTAGTTTGGCAAAATCGCGGGGCAAGTTGGTGTCGATTAACCAATTGAATATTGTGATTGGCTTATCTGTCTCATATTTCTCAAATTATCTACTGCTACAGCTAGGCCATGGGGAAGGCAATACCTTAACATTTTTTGCCATGCAAGGAGAGACCTGGCGCTGGATGCTTGCTTTAGAGCTAGTGCCTGCGATGATTTGGTTTTTAGCCCTGTTTGCACTACCGAAAAGTCCGCGATGGCTAGTGCTGAATAACCACCAATCCGATGCAAAAGCTGTACTCAACAAACTCTTTTCGCAAAAAGAAGTTGATGCGCAACTGCAAGAAATAAGCATAATTGATAACCAACAAGCTGCCTTTTTTACACGGTTAAAAGGGCTATTTTCTAGTAAAGTGAGATTGGCGCTAATGATGGGCATTACCCTTGCAATTGCTCAGCAAATTTCAGGAATTAATGTCATATTCTTTTACGCACCAGTTATTTTTGAGCAAAGCGGTATCGGCACGGATGCAGCATTTCTACAAGCTAGTTGGATTGGTGCGGTTAATGTGTTGTTTACACTTGTTGCCTTAATCACCATCGATCAATTTGGCCGCAAACCACTGCTTACTATTGGTTTAGTTGGCGTGTGCGTTAGTATGCTTATTTGCAGCTATGGCTTTCAACAAGCAAGGTATCAGATAGATAATGGTGATATATCTCAATTGTTGACGATACATCACACTTTGGACAGTGCGAGCCTGTCGTCGCTCGCATCTCAGGTGTTTACTTCAGATATTGCGTTTAAAGATGCGGTAGTTGGTGCAATTGGAGAGCAACAATTTAGACAGTTTGGCAGTGATATATTAATGCGTGCTACGGATATAAATGCTGAACTTGTACTGTTTGGTATAACCGCATTTGTTGCGTCATTTGCGATGTCCCTTGGACCTGTAATGTGGGTGTTTTTCTCAGAAGTATTTCCAAGCGAGTTGCGCAGTATTGGTATTTCATTTTTGGCGTTAATTAACGGCTTTGTGAGCTTCTTAGTGCAATTGGTTTTCCCATGGGAACTTGCTACGTTAGGTGCTGCCATAACCTTTTTAATTTATGGGGTGTTTGCCTTGTTAGCTTTTGGATTAATTGTCAGGTTTTTACCTGAAACCAAAGGGCAGTCTCTCGAGTATTTGAGCCAGCCCGAGGTCATGAAAAACTAAAATAATTGGATTTCCATTTCTTTTGCAAACAGTTCAAGGGCATGTAAACCGGCAACCGAATTACCGTATTGGTTAAGCTCAGGAGACCAAACTACCACAGTATAGCGCTCAGGCACGACGGCCAAAATTGCCCCACCAACACCTGATTTACCCGGCATGCCTATACGATAAGCAAAATCCCCAGCTGCGTCATATAAACCACTGGTAAACAAGAGAGAATTAAGTTGTGAGTTTTGTTTTCGTGATATAAAGGTCTCTTTTGTAGTTTGTGATACCCCTTTATTCGCGAGGAAACTAAAGGTTTTAGCAAGCTCTACAACATTCATTTCAATGGCGCAATATTTACAATAATTGCTGAGCACGGCATCAACATCGTTATCAAAATTATCAAACGACTTCATTAAATTGGCCATTGCTGCATTGCGAAAACGATGTTTAAACTCAGATCTTGATACTGCCTTATTAAAGTTTATTTTACTGTTTCCAGAAAGCTGACGCACCGTTTCTAAATAATGGTGTAATGGCGCACTGACACGTGATTGCAAAGCATCACACACAGCAAGCGCTCCTGCATTAATAAATGGATTGCGCGGTACGCCATTTTCCATTTCAAGCTGAATCAGTGAGTTAAATGCTGTTCCTGAAGGTTCTTTGCCGACGCGTTGCCATAATGATTCGCCATAACGCTGTAATGCGAGTGAAAGTGTTAACACTTTAGAGATGGACTGAATGCTAAAGCGTGTTTTCGCATCGCCTGTAGTGTAGGTCTCACCATCCACAGTGAGTACCGCCATGGCAAATTGCTGAGGTTTAATTTTGGCGAGTTCAGGAATGTAATTGGCGACATTTCCTTGGCCAAACAGTAATTGGCATTGTGTATTTATATGTGAAAGCAAGGGGGCAATTTCGGTCATTTAAACTCCTCGGCAATGAGCGTGTAACGCCATACTATAAATGAATGTGGTGTGCTAGTTCGAGCGAAAAGAATTTATTTGAACTTGTTAGAAAATCTAATGTGTTTTTTTGTTCGATTCAGTGTGAATACGTTTTGGAAATTGCAATAAAAAATGTGCCCCTGCATCGCTATAAATGAATTGAATCGACCCCAGTAACTTTTGACTCGTTAAATTGTAGCAAATGCTTAACCCTAACCCCGTTGAACCAGCGTGACGATTAGTTGTGAAAAAAGGGTCAAATATTTTCTCGCCTAATGCGCTATCAATACCAGTTCCGTTATCCTGATAATCAAGATTAATGAAATCGTTTTTTGAAGATAAGGTGATGGTGATTTTGCCGGGCGTGCCGTTTTTAAAACCATGTGTTATTGAGTTGATGATCAGGTTGGTCAAAATTTGAGATAAAACACCTGGGTATGTAAATGCTAGCAATGGCTCATTACAGCTAATTTCAACCGTGACATTTTGTTGTTTAATTTGGTGTCGTAAGCTAATCACTACTTCATCAAGGTATTCTTTAATTTCAAACTCCCTAGCAATTTCAGAGACTTGATCAACAGAAACTTGTTTAAAGCTTTTAACTAGCTCTGCTGCGCGGCATAAATTCTTAAACACTATGTCAGTCGCTTCTACCTGCTCATTAAGTACTTTCTCAAACTTATTACTGGATAGTTTTTTATCTTTAAAATCACCCATTAAATCAATAGTAATCGAACTTAGATGGGAAATGGCAGTAATTGCTGAACCAAGCGGGGTATTTACCTCATGCGCCACGCCAGTCACGATACCACCGAGCGATGCCATTTTTTCAGATTCAACTAACTGCTTTTGTGTTGATACAAGTTGTTGATTTACTTTTTCAAGTTGTTGATTGTGGCTTTCCAGAATCTGGTTAAGCGCATGTTTTTTCTTATTAAAGTACCAAAGGCTGATGGCCAAAATGGCAAACACAATCAGTGCGAGCAAGCTTATAATCAGGTTATTAGTGGTGGTTTGCACTTGTTGCTCTTTATTGATTAACGCCAGCTCTTTTTCACTCAGTTGTGTTTCAAGTTTTTCCAATGTACTGAGTTGCGAATTAATGCGTGTTTGGTTATCCATGACTTGTTGGCTTAATGCAATTTTATCGCTTTCGATTTGATCAAGCTCAGCTTGTGTTTTGACGACCTCGGCTTGTCGTTGTGCGAGTGAATCTTTACTTTTATCAAGCGCTTGTTGCGCAACATTTAACTCTTTTTCAAGTTGTGCTAAGTCACTTTGATATTTTGCTTCTATCTGTTCTAGATTGCTGATCAGCTTGTTGAATTCATTATTCTTTGCGTCTATTTCGAGCTGCTTTTGATTAATGGAAATTTGTTTTTGCGCAATCGTTTGCTTTTGCGAATTAATGTGGTCGTTAAGTTTATCAATGAGTCCTGTTGACTCTGAAAGCTTAAACGACATTTCTTTTACCATATTAGCCACATCAATCTCAGAGCCGCCTAATAACACAATATCTTTATCCACTTTTAAGCCCTGATAAAGCAAGTTGTAGCGATTTAATTTGAACGACAAGGTTTGGCTATTTGTTTGGTAAAAATTAATGCCAATTAGTTTGTTATCTATCACATTTTCAGTAACTACTAAGATTGGACGCTTTCCAATGCGTGTATAAAGTGATTCAAGACTAGCGTTTTGCTGCTTATCAACTACTAAAATGTGCACTAACGAATTATCTAGTTGGGATAACTGTGTCAGCTTACTCAGTTTAAAAGGGCCGACACCTTTTATGTTTGCAGCCATGTCATTTAAACTTTGCCAATACAAAGCGTCGTTTCCGTAGTACACAATTTCAATCTGCGTTGGTGTTGTTGGCCAACTAATAAACTGTGTAAATTGTCCAACGAATGCTGATTTTAATTTTGCTTCTTGGACCGTTTTTTCTGCCAGTGTTGGCGTAATAAAAAACATTAGTAAAACGGGTAAACAAAGCCGTAATAAATAACTCAAATTGCTTCCTTAATTAAAATGTCCATTGCAATGTTACGCTGCCATTTCGCCCTTTTAATGGAATACCATCGGAAAGTGAAGAAGTGATAGATGGGTTATAAAATCTCTCGTCAAACAAATTGTTAATACTCAGGCTTAAAGAAACATTGTTGTTTAAGTTATAGCGCATAAAACTGCGCCAGTACCAAAATGCATCAATTTCCTTTGTTTGAGTTGTGCTAATAGGCGTTTGTCGTGACGAACGGAAAGTGCCAGAAATACCCACTTGTAGGGCTTCAAAGCGGTGATCCAATTGCACACTTGCAAGGGTTTTAGAGTCTTTAAATGCCGATTGAGGCAATTTACTAAAGTGAGTCGCAGTGGTACGTAAACGGGTATTGTTAGCTATTTGCCAGACTAACTCTGCTTCGATGCCATGGCCGTATTCACTGTCGCCATTCACTTGCCCATTTAACCCATTAACAAAACCACTAATGATGGGGTTTTCAAACGTGTTGTAAAAAACATCCAATGAGAACCATAGATCTTCACCAGTGTATTGCGCAATCAAGTCCGTTGTTTTAATTCTTTCACTGTCAAGTTCGGCATTTCCTGAGCGACTAATGCCACTAAACAATGTTAATTCGCTTAGCTCAGGGGCACGAAATGCTTCACCATACAGTAATTTTAGTTGCCAGTTATTATCTGCTAGATAAACCAAGCCTAATCGCGGGGTAAATTGTGATTCAAGATCAGGGTATTCATCTAGTCTGCCGCCTAAGATCCAATTGATTTTGCCCATATCTCCTTGTAGTTGCACATAAGCACCGTAAAAAGGTTGTGATTGTTCACCACCCACTTTGATTTTGTAATCAAGGTCAGGGTAGTAATCGACAGGAAATTGCCTAGATAAAATTGCTGAAAGGTCGAAGTTTGTAAAACCCTCAGCGCGAGATTCTTTATTGTATTGCCATTCAATGCCAAATTGCATTTCATAGGTTTGGTTGATGCGCCAATCATTATTAAATGCCGTCAGAATGCGGTATGCCTCTAACACGCCATAGCCGTGCAAAGGTGCGGTGCTTTCTGGACGACTGACACCTGAAAATGCGCCTGCGGCAGAGCTTTGATTTCCGTTAACGAGCTCTGTTTTTAAGTAATCGACAGAAAGCGTTGATGTAACACTATTAAACACGTTGAGGTCTTGCTCGGTAAAAAGAAAAAGCGCATTGTGCGTTGAAAAATTGTATTGATTGCTGGTTCTGGCTGTATGGTAAAAATTCGCCATATCAATTTCGCGATAGTGCAATTGATAGCGGCTGCGCTCGTTACTTAAGGCAAGCTGCAAAGAAGACAAGTCAAACGGGTCATCTGTGTTAAATGGTTGTCCGCTAAATACGTCCTTAATTTGGTAATCATCTCCTCGGCTTTTAACTTTATTGGCTTGAATATTGAGAGAGTAATCATCAATGACATAGGTATAAGCGGCAAACAAGTTATAGTTAATTTCATTTCCTGTTGCAATACTCACCTCTTTATCATTTTTACGGGTGATAATGTTTATGACACCGGTAAACGCATTACTGCCATAAATTGATGACCCCGGGCCGCGAATAATCTCTAAACGTTCAACATGGTGTAGCGAAAAGTTAGCAAGCAATGCGGCATTACCTGAGCGAGGATCATTAACTTTATGGCCATCCAGCAAAAAGAGAATTTTTTTAGAAGATGCACCAAAGGTTAATCCGCGAGAGGAAGCTGAATATTCATAAGGATAATTACTGTAACGCGTAACTTGATATCCAGGTACATACTCAAGAATTTCATGTAAAAAACGCACGCCAATGGATTCAATTTCGTCGCGTGTAAAAATAGTAACGGGTGCAGGAATTGTAGAGATATCTTTTTCAGTCAGGGTGCTAGTTGCAATTTTTATTGAGAGTAAATCTTGCAGCTTAAGGTTATAGAAATCTGCCTCATCACTGTGTGCACTCAGTGATACTAGCAACACAGAAAATAATAAACTAGGTGTACCTTTGTTTGACATTGAAATCCACTTTACAAACGCTTATTTAGTTAACTGCGTGTCACGCTTTCGCGTTAATTTCTGTGTAAAGTATAGTCAATAAATGGCAAAGAAGTGGTTGCTGTGTATTTATTTTGTCAGCGTAGAAAGATGTGCTTTTGAGAAAAGCACATGCTTATTTACTTTGCTAAAACACGCAATGCCAGTGCGCGATGGTGTTGTTTTTTTGCGTAATAACGAACCGCATGGCGGATCAGCCATTTAACATCGTCGTTTGCAGCATTTACCCACGATTCGAGCAAGTCAAATACCAAATCAGGGTGATCTTTTGCGATATCACCTAAGCTGTTCGCTACGCTACGGCGTACATACAAACTTGAATCATCTTTTAAATGCGTAAGTAAGGGAATAATCGGTGAGGGATCCTTAATGATAGCTGGTAGTCGTTTTCCCCATGGCAGTTTGGGCCGCGTGCCTTCTGAAACTAAGCGACGAATATGACGATTTGCATCAAACTGCCAATCTTGCAGTGTTTCAAGTGTTCGCCCTTGTTGTTCAATTAAGTATGGGCGAATACAAAACTCAGCGCTAAATCGTTGCGTTAAGGTGTACTGTGCTTGCATCGAAATATCAAACGGGTCAACGCCATCATTGTATTTAGCATCGCGACCGTAGTTGGCAATATAAAAACTGTGAGGCAGATAGAAAAAACCGGCAAGGCCAAATTCTTCGGATGTTTCGTCACAGTCAATCAGTGTTTTACTCAGTATTTCAATACTGGTTGCATAATGCTTAGGCAAAAATTGATGCAGCTGCTTAGCAACAAACTGACCTTTGGCCATTAATGCGAGTTCGTTCGGCGCTTGCAGACAGGCTTTGATAAATTCAGTGCTGTTAAAGTCAGTGTGCACGAGTTCAATATTTCGTGCTAGGTAGTAAATTGCGTTCTCATTGAGCAAATCAGCCAACGAGCTGCCTTTTGCGATAGAACGGGGTGCATCGGGTATGGTTGGTGCTGTGAACGAAGGCAGTGTATTCATACGTTAATCGTTTTCATGCTCGGATGTTTGTTCATTCTTCAGCGCCAATTTGAATGCCACAATAACAAGGGCAAACATTAAAAAGGGTAATGCCGCTAAACTGTACTCAGCCCACGCTTTATCATAGAAAATAGGCTTCATTATAAAGTGACCTGCTATTACCAATATAATGGCCACTAACAGAATGGGAATTGTGATCAATTCACTCTTGATTTGTGCCTTGCTTCGCATCGCTATAATTTATGATGGTTGATTGCTTAAGTTTATCGGGTTTTGTGCCATAACAATATAGGGTTTTTGGATCTTTGCTGAAAATAGCAATAAACATAAACAGAGCCTAATCTAAATCAAATTATTTAGCCATTAAAGTAACTTAATCATTTTTTGAATTGACGTTTGCGATATTTCTCCCATTAATTCGCTGTTAGTTAAAGCGTATAAAAAGTCTTCAATTTCATGTGAGTCAATCGCTTGCTGATTATCAATAATAGCAGCCCAAAGGGTTAAATCATCGTCATCAATGTCATTACTAAGAAATTTATTAAGCACATTTTTCAAGTGCTGTTTTGTTGCTCTTAGTGGTAATACATTGATGGCTGGCTGTTTTGCTAAAATAAGGTAAGCATGGTCAATTTGCTCGCCGTAGGTAATGAGTTGGCTTAAGGCCTGTTCATAGGTCATTTTAATATTCTCAGAAGGTGATATGTTAGTTAAAGATCAACATGCGCCTAAAGGTGATACCCTTATCAGTTCGTTGTATCTTTTGCTTGACTAAAATAAGCAAAGCTCAGTTAAGACATGCCAAACTCAGTATTATAAGGAATATACTTATTACCACATATTGGATATTGTTAATACGTAATCTACTGATGTAAAGAGATTTTAATGACACTTGTTTATACTCATGAAAATTTAACGCTGGTAATGAACATGGAGGCTGCGCTACAAAGTGCAGGTATTAAAACGTACATTAAAAATCAGTTCTCTGCAGGCGGGCGAGGGGAGATCCCATGTTTTGAAACTTGGCCAGAACTCTGGGTGACCTCTGAATTTCAACTTGAGCAAGCGAAAGAAATTGTCGCAAATATTATGTCACAAGAGCAGCAACCTGATTGGCATTGCAAAAATTGCGATGAACAAAATGGTGCGGCGTTTGATTTTTGTTGGCAATGCGATGCCGCAAAACCTTCCTAGCAAACAAGTTTAAAGCACATTACCTTTTCCACAGAGCCTTAAAAATAAGGTCTTTACAGGGTCTTAAAAAGGTTACCGTAACGAATTTCATATAGCACACACAAAATTTTTAAGCGCCTGTTTTCAAAAGAAAACGAATTGTAAAAAGTTGATTACAATTAAAAAGTAAATTTTATGTTACTTTTCTGATTAACTAAGTTAATATATTTGCTACTAAATCTTTCGTAGTATTTGAGGCGTTATGTCTGTGTTTATAATTTTTAGTATGTTGCTGATAATTATAACTGTTTTATTTTTTGCGATTAGTTATAAAAGTGACCAACACGCGTTTATTGAAAATGCTTGCTTACCTGACAGTATAACCTCGTCCTTGCGAGAGCGTTTTGAGCATCTCTCCGATGAACAATGTGAGCTTGTTTTAGCAGGACTAAAAGAGTATTTCCTGCTCTGTAATTTAGCTAAGGGTCAATTTGTTGCTATGCCATCAAAAGTTGTTGATGTCGCATGGCATGCGTTTATTTTAGATACCAAAGAATACACCCATTTTTGTAAGAAGGCATTTGGTCGATTTTTACATCATATGCCGGCGACTTCTTGTCATCTTAATGAAGCAATCAATTCAAGCTTAAAGCGAACTTGGCAAATTACTTGTCAGCGAAATTTTATTAATGCAAATGCACCAGAAAAATTACCCTTGTTGTTTATGATTGATGAAATGCTGGAAATAAAAACGGGGTTTAAATATACCTTAGCAGCTCAGAGTGACAACTCGGGGCTATGCGTGAGCGTATTTAACGATCATCAGCAAACAGCCGAGGTGTTCAATAACACGCGATATGAAGTGGCTTGTGGTGGTTTTGCAGGTAGATAGTGGTGTAATGGCTTCACGTTAATCTTCATCACTTTATATCAAGTTACCTAATGGTCGTTGAAGTGATAGAATTACACGGTGTTTAATACCTCCACTATCGCAGCATATGATCCTACCGGTTATTCTTGCGGGTGGTTCAGGCACGAGACTCTGGCCACTCTCTCGTACTGAGCATCCCAAACAATTTTTAAATTTAATCAATGACTCGAGCCTATTAGAAAATACGTTAAAGCGTGTTAGCTCGAACAACTTCTTAGCGCCTTTTGTTTTGTGTCATCAGTCCTGTTTTAAAAGTTAAACCTGTATTGGACAAAATTCGTTATTTTGTAATACATCTAAAATTACAGCATAGAGCGCTAAGGCTTTTTAAACCTTATCATCGCTTTCTTTTTATCATCAACTGAAGAGTGTGAAGTCTGCTGATAACTTCGTTTACAAACAGGGGCAGCTAACCTTTTCAGCCAATGTTAGAATGCGTTTTTGTTATTTTAAAGTGAGTGTCTAATTTTATGTCAGAGTCGTTTAGTCCCGCATTACTTGTGATGTTCGTGTTAGCTTTTTTTGCTTGGTACATTGCGTTTGTGATGTTTACTACTCGGCCTAAATGGCAAAAAAGTGATGCTGAATAACGCCTATGTATGATTCTTTTGTTGACTGGTATTGGTCAGTTTTTCGGGTTGGTGAAAGTTTTGTCGCATTTGGTAGTCAAATAGCTGCTGTCATTTCTTGGCTGATGTTACTGGCATCTGTGATTGCAATTATAAGGTGTTTTAAAGGTCAGCTACCAAATTTTATTACCTTATGCATAACGATTGTCGCTCTTTCTTATGCTGCAACAGATTTGTTGATCGCTAGCTTTTACGATTTCTATCGTTTTTTTGATCAGCAATTCGATTATCGAGCAGTGTCGATAAGTTACACATTATTAGACAGTATCACTGCAATCTTGGTCCTTCTGGTAATGCAACGTTTATGTCGTTCCGCGAGTAAGTTTGTAGCAACAGCTGATATTATGGTGATAATTTTGCTGTGCAATGGTGCAGCGCATTTTTTAATAAATGGTTATTACATGATGATAGGCGATAGTGAGAGTGAAGGGCTTGCTATGATTTATACCGCAACCATTTTATTTAACGATGCATTGTTGGTTGTGTTGATGTTTTTTCCTCAATTTGGTGAAAAGCTGCGTCGTTATAACCCCTCAAAAAAAGCTAGTCTAGCCTATTAACATAAAGCTGGTTTAAGCAGTGTTAAACCAGCTTTACTGCATTTCTTATTAGTCCTTTTCAGTATCAAAGTCCTGCAATTGAAGACTAGGAAAATAAATGCGTGCTGTGAAAATCAAGATGCTCATTAATGAATGATTGAATAAAGTAATAGCTGTGATCGTAACCAGGTTGCATGCGCAAGGTTATTTCAGTATTACTTTGTTTTGCCGCATCGAGCAGGTTTTCCGGTTTTAGTTGTTCAGCTAAAAAGCCATCTGCATCACCTTGGTCAACTAAAATCGGTAAGCTTGAAGCCTGCATTTTAAGCAGCTCACAGGCATCATAATCAAGCCATAACTCTTTATTTGAGCCTAAGTAATGCGTAAATGCTTTTTGCCCCCAAGGACAATTAATTGGGTTAGTAATTGGGCTAAATGCTGAGATAGCACGATAGCTATTTTGGTTTTTAAGGCCAATGGTAAGTGCCCCATGGCCGCCCATACTGTGACCAGAAATAGATTTAACTTTCGTTACAGGAAAATGCTGTTCAATGAGTGTTGGCAATTCATCCACAATGTAATCATACATATGATAGTTGGCTGACCAAGGTGCTTGTGTCGCATTAAGATAAAACCCTGCTCCTTTTCCGAGATCGTAACCGTCATCATCGGCCACATCATCACCACGTGGGCTTGTATCGGGTGCGACAATGGCAATACCAAGTTCTGCAGCTTTGGCAAAGGCACCTGCTTTTTGCATAAAGTTTTCATCAGTACAGGTTAGCCCTGATAGCCAATAAAGCACCGGTACGGGCGTATCTGCTGTTGCATTGGGCGGTAAAAATATCGCAAAGCGCATATCACAGTTCAAACGAGAAGATGAATGGCTATATTGTTTATGCCAACCACCACATACTTTTGCTTTACTTAACACTTCTAAAGACATATTGAACCCTTATAAAAGCGCCTAATTTGAGTAAGGCGCTTGAACAAAATTGTTGTGAAAATAGAAAAACCTTTATCGCAGGTTATTTGTCCATATGTACAACGGAGCGAATACTTTCACCTTTGTGCATAAGGTCAAACGCATCGTTAATCTCATCAAGTGCCATCGTGTGAGTAATAAACTCTTGTAAACCAAATTCACCAGCGAGGTATTGTTCAACAATGCCTGGTAATTGTGAACGACCTTTCACACCACCAAATGCTGTACCACGCCATACGCGACCTGTTACTAATTGGAATGGACGTGTCGAAATTTCTTGGCCTGCACCTGCAACACCAATAATCACCGATTCACCCCAGCCTTTGTGGCAACACTCAAGTGCTTGGCGCATCACATTGACATTACCAATACACTCAAATGAATAATCCACGCCGCCATCAGTCATTTCAACAATAACTTCTTGGATTGGCTTATCATAATTTTGCGGATTAATGACATCTGTTGCACCGAGCTGTTTTGCTAAATCAAACTTAGACTCGTTGATATCAATACCAATAATACGGCTTGCACCTGCCATGCGAGCACCAATAATCGCTGATAGACCAATGCCACCTAGACCGAAAATCGCAACAGTATCGCCTTTTTCAACTTTGGCAGTATTAAGCACAGCACCCATACCGGTAGTTACACCACAACCCAGTAGACATACTTCTTCGAGAGGTGCCTCTTTATTTACTTTTGCCAGCGAAATTTCTGGTAGTACGGTGTACTCAGAGAAAGTAGAACAGCCCATATAGTGATAAATTGGTTCACCGTTTAGTGAAAAACGAGAAGTGCCATCAGGCATCAACCCTTTACCTTGTGTTTCACGTACCGCTTGGCACAGGTTGGTTTTACCAGAAGTACAGAATTTACATTCACCACATTCAGCAGTGTAAAGGGGGATTACATGGTCGCCAACCGCAACGCTGGTAACGCCTTCCCCAACCATTTCAACAATACCGCCACCTTCGTGACCTAAAATTGATGGGAAGATCCCTTCAGGATCATCACCTGAAAGTGTAAATGCATCAGTATGACAAACACCGGTTGCAATGATACGTACAAGTACTTCGCCTTTTTTAGGCAGCTGTACATCGACTTCTTCCATTTTTAGTGGTTCGCCAGCAGCCCATGCAACTGCTGCTTTTGATTTGATTGATGTTTGGCCTGGTTTAATTTCTAACGCCATAATGTGTTTCCCATAAGTGATTTGACGAACTAGCTGAAGCTACTAAGGCTAGTTCATTTGTTACATTAATCTAATTTCATACAAGATTAAAACTAACCTGTGATTTGCTACTTTTCACAAGTATTACCGTTTTATACCTTGATGAATAAACATTGTTTAATCTAGTTTATTTATTTCTTAATAAAAGATAATCATATTAATTTGAAAATTATTATTTCATATATGTAATAATTGGATTTAATTAATACGAAATTGAAGGTGTGAAATGGACTGGGCAGGCGTGAGTGAATTTGTTGCAGTAGCAGAAACACAGAGCTTTACTGCAGCAGCAAGTAAACAAGGCGTATCAGTCGTTTATGTTAGTCGCAAGGTTAATGCGCTGGAGCAACGCCTTGGTGTAAAACTACTTAAACGCACAACACGAAAAGTTTCACTCACGGAAATGGGTCAGCAATTCTATTATGATTGTAAGCCGTTAGTCGAAGGCCTCGCTCAAGCCGAGCTTAATGTGAGCAATATTCAACATGGCATTGCTGGGCAAATTAGAGTTACCGCGCCGGTCACTTATGGCGAGCGTTATATTGCGCCACTGGTAAATGCCTTTTTAGCATTGCATGCAAATATTGAAATCGACCTGATCCTGACAAATCAAAAACTCGACTTAATTGACGGCGGTATTGATATCGCGATACGTCTAGGTCACTTAAGTGATTCCAATCTAATTGCTAAAAAGTTAGCGACGCGGCAAATGTTTGTCTGTGCGAGTCCTAAATACATTGAAAAATATGGCGAACCCCACACCCTCTCAGAATTAAACCTGCATCAGTGTTTAGTGGGTAGTAATAACTATTGGCGATTTTTATATCAAGGAAAAGCACGTAATTTGCGCGTCACAGGCCGACTAAAATGTAACTCTGGAGTGAGCTTATTAGATGCTGCAATCAGTGGATTAGGCCTGGCTCAATTACCTGACTATTATGTGGGAGAGGCACTAAAATGCGGCGATTTAGTTGAGGTATTACCAAGCTATCGCGATAAAGAAGAAGGGATTTGGGCTCTTTATGGTCACAATCGCGCATTACCGTCCAAACTCGACTTATTTATCCGCTTTTTACAAGAGAACATAAAAAAGCCCGCATAACGCGGGCTAAAATCAGGAAGAAATGTCGATAAGGTTAGTGTGTATCTTTCACCACTACGGTGCCTGCTATTAAGTCGTGCCATGTACGATTTTTTTCATCAATGGCTGCCCAAATAAAGCCTAAACCAAGTGGTAAAGCGGAAATGTAGTAGCCAATATAACGAACAATACTTTGTCCAACACTGGGCTTCGCGCCTGTTTCAGCGTCAATGACTTTGCTATCGACTGCCATTTTACCTGGGGTAGCTGCTTTATATACCCAGAACATTACCGTTAAAACAAAAGGTAAGATTTCATGATTCATAAATTCCTTGAAACCGAAAAAGTTAACAGGGCTCCATGACAGGTAATCGTCAAAAAAAGTAAATGCGAATGCGCTAACAACTAATGAAAATAATAAGCCATCAATAATAAGCGCTGTAAAACGTCTTAAAAAACCTGAGTATTCAACGTGACTTTGCACTGTTTGATAATAAGTATCTGTCATAACAACCTCTGTTTGCTTCCTGTTGATGGTTCCATCTTAATTATTCTTTAAAACTAAATTGTCAAAAAATGAAAAACGGTTAGATAGGGTTGTTAGCGGCGAAATTGAGTGGCTTAAGAGAATTAACTAAGACTCAAGTTAACATTTCATTGTTTGATTGATGTGCGTTGACCTGCGCTTTACTAATTATTTCAATTTACAAAATAGCTGTGAGATTGAGGCTCTGGCTTTCTAAATCATCAAAGTAATGTACGAAAGCAAAAATAGTGATTAACAGCCAGATAAGTTCTAATTTTTATAGCAAAAAGTTATGTAAAAGATTGTTAGGTTATAAATGGCGGTAACATAATATTTACATTTCTTGTTGTAGAGTATTTGCTCTCTGCTTGAAACCCTTTTATAGGTACAATTTTGATTTAGCCGTCTTTGTAAAAAGGCTTTTACATGCCAGTTTTTATACTTATTTTCATTCATTTACATTAAATTTAAAATTGACATCGCTGTCATTATTCTGCTTTTTTGTTGGGTGTAAATGGTTTGTTAATCATTTGCGCAACTTCACAACAACTAAAGGCAATAGTTATGAAAGCAAAATTAAATAAAACAACGCTCGCTTTATTACTTTGCAGTACCGTTGCAGGCACAGCAACCGCGGCGGATAAAGTATCACTCGATACGGAAAAAGCAGAACGATTCATTGTTACATTAAAAGCGGACTCGCTAAATTTAGAATTACCCATGACAGCAGACGCTGTGTTAAAGCATGATTTAAAACTAAGCAAATTGCAGTCAGTAGCAAGCAGTGTAACTACAGAAGCAATTCATATTCTGCCAAGTTCAAATTCTGTGGCAGTAGCGTTAACCCAATCTCAACGAGATGAATTATTACAACGCACTGATGTACAGTCAGTTGAAGTAGATCCTAAACGTTATTTATTGGCTGAAAGCACACCTTATGGCATTGGTATGGTGCAGGCGAATCAGTTAAGTGACAACTTAACTGGCAATCGCAAAGTGTGCATCATGGATACTGGTTATCAACTCGGGCATCCAGATTTACCATCTAGTGGTATTACGGGTAATGATGGTTATGGCAGTAACGATACGGGTAATTGGTACAACGATGGCAACGGTCATGGTACCCATGTAGCAGGCACCATTGCAGCAATTGGTGGAAATGGCCAAGGTGTGGTGGGGGTAAACCCATCAAATCAATTGGGGCTGCACATTGTAAAAGTATTTAACGACCAAGGCCGTTGGGCATATGGCTCAGATCTGATTCGAGCAATTGAACAATGTCAGCAGGCGGGTGCGAATGTAACGAGTATGAGTTTAGGTGGCTCAGGTCAATCAAGCGCGGAGCGCCAAGCGTTTGCAAATAGTTATGCACAAGGGATGTTACACATTGCAGCAGCGGGTAACGACGGTAACAGTTCAATGAGCTACCCAGCTTCATATGATGCAGTGGTTTCAGTTGCAGCGGTGGATAGCAGTGAAAGCAAAGCATCTTTTTCACAATACAACAGCCAAGTTGAAATTGCCGCGCCAGGTGTCAGTGTTAATTCAACCTGGATCAATAGCGGTTACAAAAGCATTAGTGGTACTTCAATGGCAACGCCTCATGTATCGGGCGTCGCTGCCCTTGTTTGGAGTCATTTCCCTAACTGCTCAAACCAACAAATCCGTGACGCGCTAAATACAACAGCAAAAGATAAAGGTGCAGCTGGGCGTGATACTTCATACGGTTACGGTATTGTGCAAGCAAAAGCAGCCTATGATTACCTTGCAGCTAGCAGTTGTGGTGGCGGTAATGGTGATGCAAAGCCTGTCGCCAGTTTTGCGGTACAAGTCTCTGGTAAAACGGCGCAGTTTAGTGATAGCTCAACCGATGATAAAGGCATAACAAACTACGCATGGCAATTTGGTGATGGAGCAAGCAGCACAAATCAAAACCCAAGTCACACTTACAGTGTCGCAGGAGACTACAATGTGACGCTGACGGTTACCGACACTAAAGGGCAAACCAACAGCAAAACGCAGCGTGTCACTATTAGTGATGGTAACAGTGGCGGCTGTAATGGTTTAGCTAATTGGTCCGCTGCAACCGCGTATCAAGTAGGTGATAAAGTGGCTTATCAAAGCAATCAATATGAGGCTACTTGGTGGTCAACAGGTGCACAACCTGATGTCTATACTAATGTGTGGAAGCGTACTGGCGCATGCTCGGGTGGCGGTGAAAACCAAGCTCCTGTAGCAAACTTTACATTTAATACATCAGGCTTGAGTGTGACATTTTCACAATCGGCAAGCGATGATAAAGGCGTTGTTAGCTATGCGTGGGACTTTGGTGATGGTGTAACAAGCAGTGCTACAAACCCAAGCCATTCTTACACACAAGCTGGGAGTTATACTGTTAGCTTAACAGTTGCCGACAGTGAAGGGCTAACGAACACCAAGAGTCAATCAGTTACGGTGACAAGCGATACAGGTGGCAATGGATGTAATGGTGTTGTGGCATGGAGTGCAAGTGCTATTTTCCTTGCCGGTGAACAGGCATCTTACAATGGTCGCTTATATACAGCCCAATGGTGGACGCAAGGTGCAAATCCTGAGCAAAACTCAGGCCCATGGGATGTATGGCAAGATGCAGGCGCGTGTAAATAACCCCACTACCGAGTCATAATAGATCCATTCTCAAATGGAGCAAGGCAACCAATTGGTTGCCTTTTTTTATTGTGTGTGAGAACTAATTTTGATGCGCCATAATTGACTGACTTGGTTATCGAGCAAACGACAGTAAAAATCCTTATTGATATGCGATTGACGGCAATCACTGGCACGGTATTTATCTAAATTAGGGATAGGTGTTACGGATGTATTATTTATATTAAAAGCGATGTGCTGGTTGTTTTTACGATAGATAATCTGATCATTTGCGAGCTGCCAACTCCGCCATTGCAATAATGGAAAATCGTCAATGATTACTGATTCATTGCTAGATATTCCTCGTTTAAACAATCCGTCTTCACTGAATTTTGTGAAATAAAGAGCGTTTTTATCGAAGTAAAAACTATAGCCACCATTAAATGTAATTTGCTTTGGTGCTTTTAACTCTGCATTAAACTGCCAAATATTCCATGCTTGCTGATGTTCAGCACTCACGTGTAAAGTGTTATTCGCATCAAAACCAACAAAGTGAATTGCACTAAACTGATGTGCTATAGATTGCCATTGTCTGCTTGCAAAGTCATAAATATAGAGCGAATCATTAATATTCGCGGCCAGTTTAGACGCATCGAAGGACCAGGCAAGATTAGTAACGTAGGTGATCTTACCATCAAAAGTTAATGGTTTTGCACCATCGCCATCAGTAATTTTTATACTGAGCTTACCGTTTATCGATTCAACATATGCAATGCGATTATCACTCGGAGCGGGGGCGAATTGCAGTATAGCGGCTTGACGCTTGGTGAGCGCTTGCGGCATGGCGTTTTCTGAATTTTCTGGGATCTGATACAAATTTGATATTACTGAATAATGCTCAGCATACATCACGTTATTGCTGGCAAAAATGCGGTAAAAAGTATCGCTATAATCGAGTTGTGAGAGCGCTTTATTTGCTGTATCAAACTGATATAAGCCATCCTTCGCTGATATTAATAACACTTGGTTATGCCACGTAAGGGAAATAACATCATCTAATAAGGGGGCGTTGTAACGCATAGATTGATCGGTTAAATCCATTAGCACTAAGCTATCTGGTTCGGTTGCATGGTAATTTATGTAGGCCAATTCATTATTATTCAGCGCAAAAACGCGATGACCCAACGTATTACCAACACTGTCAGGGTGGGTGAGTTGTTGTTGCCGTTTGGTTTGCGTATTAAACACCATCAACTTATAAGGGGCAGAATCGTTTTCACGATAGGGGTAAACTAACCGATTTTTGTCATCTAGTACCATATTTGAAATAACACTGTTACCGCAATCAAGCAGCTTGCTAACAACCTGAGTTTGAGTGTTAAACTTGACTATTTCGCATTGCCGAGAGGTTAAATCGGTTAATCTTGCTAAATAAACGTTTTCACCCTGCGCGATTACATCGGTGTAATAGGCATCATTTGCGAACAGGGGACTCATGCTGCCATCATTGTGTATTTTAATAGGGTTACTCACACCATCATTATGTTCTTTATGCAATGCGTAAAGGGTATTAGCCGTGTTATCGAAAAAAGGGTTAAAGGTAATACCTAGTTGCTCTGTTAAAATAGTCCGTTCTGTTAACTGAAGGATTTGTTTGTTTGATGCGGGCTTTAGCAGAATGAAAATGGCAAAGACACAAAGTGCCGCTACAACACCAATTAACATATTTAAATTGGGTTTAGACTGAGTCGTTTCAGAGTTTGACGGTGATGTGTTGTCATTTGTGATGGGTGTCACTGCAAAACGATAGCCAATTTTGCTGACGGTTAAAATATAAATCGGCTGAGATGGATTAGGCTCGATTAGTTTTCTCAATTGACTCACGGCGCGATTGACTGCGGCATCACTTACTACTCTGCCTTGCCAAACGTGTTCAATCAGTTCATCTCGCGACAGTGCTCGTTCGCTATTGCGGCAGAAAAAAACTAATAATTCAAATAACTTCGGCTCGCATTCAACCGCCTTTCCTTCAACAGTTAATGTGTTTTGTTGCGCATCTATTTGAATCACACCGAAGCTAAATGAGGTTCCTATCATTTTGATTTTGCTAATTATTATAATTTCATTATCAAATTATCATAACTTAATTAAGCCACAATAACAGCTTTTGGTTAGTTTTAATCTCGCTTTTTATACCAACACAGAGATCAAAATAATGACAAAAATAACCCAGATACTGATACTGACGAGTTGCATCATTTCAGGCTGTGGCGGCAGTGATAGTAAAGGTGGCGAACCAATAGTTGAGCAAAATAACAACAATGCAGTATGCGGTATACGTGCCATTCCAGAGGGAGCTAATTGCCTAACGTTTGAAGGGCGTGACAATTTAGTTTTTGGCGACACTGGCAAAAATTATAAAGGACTCATTCTTACGTTACATGGCGCACCGGGTTACATGGCAAAAGTTGCGGGTATTTTTGATGCGCCGATGCTAGCGGAAAAAGGCTATTTAGTAATCAGTCCAGATGGCAATGGGAGTGCCTGGGAGTGGGATAGCAGCACGAATACCAATACCAGCGATGACACTCATTACATTTCAGATTTAATTGATTACGCCCATGCTAATTATACTATTGAGGGCGAAAAGGCTCGTATACTTGGATACTCTGCTGGTGGCTTTATGGCGTATACCCTTGCATGCCAAATTCCAGAAAAATTAGATGGTATCGTGGCACTGGCTGGGCAATTTAGGGGAGATTTTAATGCTTGTTCAACGACCACTGCGGTTGCCATTCACCACTTGCATAGCCCTAGCGATACAGATGTACCGATTAATGGCCGCGCTAGCGGCAAAATAGCCAGTGTTGAAAATACACTAAACCACTGGCTGGCAATTAACGGTTGCGCATCGCAATTTGAGCAAACAAATCACCCAGGGGTAACCACAAGTAGCACTGGTACGGTGACCAATGTTTGGCAAAGTTGTGCCAGCCCAGTGGCATCATCAAAACTCTTTTCTGTTCCGCATGAATCAGATTATTTAGCGGATAAACTGTATTTGATTTATCAACAAAGTATGGCATTGGAGTAAGTTTATGCGTGTGTTACTGGTAGTTTTATTAAGTATATTTAGTTTTGCTTGCTCTGATTCTTCAACCCCATCGAAAACCTTTGAACCTATTGGGGATCAGGTAAATGAGCACGTTGAGCCAAAAAGTAATGTGCAGGTACCTAATAACCAAAGCCTGAGTGCTTATCGTATTGCGATTACAGGAAACAGCCATGTGTCAGGGTTAGGTGGTGTGGTGACATCTATCATTAAGCAAATATCAGGCGAAAAAACAGCTGAGAGCCAAATGATTGGTCATGGATTTTTAGATGTTAGCGTTAAAAGTACCAGCTCACTCGACGTACTTGCGAACGACAACTGGTCTCACATCATTTTACAAGGACAGAAATATTCGCAGTCACGCACCACCAATTATTCAACAACTGGTGCGCAAAGATGGATTGCCAGTGCGAAAGACGCAGGAGTGACGCCAATCTTGTTTCCTGAGCACCCACAACGAGGGGATGACACAGAGGCAGAGTATGTTTATGGCCTTCATCAAGTTATTACCGCTCAGCAAGCAAGCTGTATCGCGCCGGTTGGTTTGGTGTGGGATAGGGTACTCCAGTTAATGCCGCACATCGCACTGCATGCCACTGACGGTAACCATGCATCAGCCCTTGGCAAGTACTTAACGGCTTTGGTATTTGCAGAGATAATTACGGGGCAACGCATTGATTCAGTGAGCTTGGAACCGGTATCAGGCTTGTTGCCAGACGAACAATTATTGATGGCGCAAGCCGTATCTGAAATCATCTTTCAGCATCCTGCTTGCCCATTTTAATCTAGTAATCACTTAAAATTAGCGCTTGCGCTGATTTCCCTAAAGTGAAAGCACAAGGTCACCCTTGTGCTTTTTTAATAACCTGAACTCGGGTGAAAAAGTCGAGTTTATTACAAACAAATTTATCGCAGTAATAAGTAAAACTCTCTGCTAAAAAGAATTCTTTATGCGAGTTCAGGCTAACTTACTCGCTTTGTTTTTTTACGCGGTAGAATCCAGCATAAAGTGCTGGTACAACACCTAAGGTTAAAACCGTGCCCACCCCTAAGCCAAAGGCGATTACACAGGCCATGCCATAAAACAAGGGATCTTTACCTATGATTAAAGGTAATAAACCCATAATTGTAGTGATAGTGGTCATCGCAATTGGACGTAGGCGGGTTAAACATGCATCTATTATGGCTTGATAGTCACTTTTCCCAGCTGCTTGTTCAATCGCGATACGATCAATCAAGACAATGGCATTATTGATAATAATACCGGCAAGGCTATAAAGACCAAGGGTGACAATAAAGCCAAATGGCGCTTGCATTAGTAATAAACCAATCACGGCACCAATAAACGACAGTGGAATGGTCAGTGAAATGACCATGGCTTTTCTAAACGAGTTAAACTGCGCCACCAATAAAATAATAATAAAGCCAAGCACAATCGGCATATTAGCACTCAGTGCTTTTTGCCCCTCAGCGGATTCTTTGATAACACCGTCATATTCAATAACATGATTAACCGGTAAATCGTGTTTTAACAGTTGAATTTGTTCATCAACTAGCAGTTTAAAGTCTTCCGCAGACAACTGAGTGTTGCGCGCTTCTATGCTAATAGTGCGGAACATATCTTCATGATGAATAATTGAAAACTGATTAATCGGCTCAAAGTCGGCAACCTGAAACAGCGGAATAGCGCGACCAGATTTTTCTGAGTAAACATTTAATGTACGTAATCGGTCTAAACTATTACGCTCGTTTTCACCTGCGCGCAGCACAATTGGAATAATCTCATCTTGATCGCGGAAGTTAGTAATTACACCGCCGCTAAAGTAACTTTCAAGGGCTTGTGCAATTTCACTTGAGGTTAGCCCAGCGCGTTTAGCACGGTGTTGATCTACTTTAACCGAAATTTTGGTAATCAAGTTTTCCCAATCAGTACGCACATTAATTGCATTTGGTGCAGCATGTAACACAGCCATAATTTCTTGTGCTTTTTGGTAAATGACCTCTTTATCAGGGCCTTTTACCTGCACTTTTAAAATAGACGAATCCGACGGCCCTAAGAACATTTTGCGCACACGGGCTGAGGTGTTTGGAAAGCGCGCCTCAATTTGTCTATCGAGTTCTAAAACACGGTGTGCAATATCGGTGTCAGCAGCGACATTTAGCACAATGAACCCTTTGTTTTCAGCGGGATCTTCGGGGTTGAGCGAGAGTACAAAACGCGGCCCGCTAAAACCAACATAACCCGAGAAGCTTTCGATGTAAGCAAACTGCTCTTTGTTATTAAGCCAATTAAAAATTTCTTGCATCTGACGATTGGTTTCGCGTGATGATGTTCCGCGTGGTAAGTCAATATTTACAAGTACTTGCGTACGGTCTGAATTTGGGAAAAATTGCTTAGCGACAAACTTCATTGATGCACCGGCACCAATTAGCAGCATAAACATCGCAGCCAAGAACAGTACTTTGTGTTTAAGCACCCAGTGAAGAAACTGTTCATATTTGTTGTAGTAAGGTGTTAGTTTTCCAAATTCAGACTGCTCGCTAGCGCTGGTTTTTGGCACTTTTATAAAGTAATAGCTCAAAATAGGTGTAACAGTGAGAGCCAACACCCAACTACTTAACAAGGTAATTAAGATCACCAATGAAATTGAGCGTGTGTATTCGCCAGCGACATGTTCAGCCAACATTAGAGGTAAAAAGAACAAAATGGTGGTGGCTGACGAACTCAGTAACGGGATAGCCAGCTCTTTACACCCTTGCACCATGGCATTGTAGCGGTCGATGCCTTGCTCTAATCGGCGCTTAAAGTCTTCGGCAATAACAATGCCGTTATCGACTAATAAACCAAGCGAAATAATCAGGGTTGCCAAGCTCATGCGCTCTAGCTTAATGCCACTGTATTGCATAATGGCAAGGGTAACCAGCATAACGAGCGGCACAATAGCACCCACAATTAAGCCGGTGCGCAGCCCTAAGAAAAGAATTACCACAACAAGCACGATTGCCAGTGTTTGCAGCACATTAATTGATACCCCTTTCACCGTTTTTTCAACTTGGTCGGCCTGATAGGTAGCAATATCCAATTGATAACCAATGGGTAACGTTTGCTCAATTTCTGCAATTTTGGCTTTAAATCGCGGTGCAAATTCTAAGATGTTGTACTCTGGCAACATCGCATTTGAAAAGAAAATTGCGGGTTTGCCATTAAAATACGCCAATTTGTCTGGTGGATCGATATAGCCTTTTTTAATGGTGACGATGTCTTTCAGGGCAATGAAATCCTCGGTACCAGGAATGGTAATATACGTATTTTCAATGTCTGGAATGCTATTAAAGTTACCGGTGGGCTCAATAATAAAGCGACGGCTACCAGTATCAACACTGCCACCTGATTGCACAATGTTTTGTTTTTGCAACTCGTTAATCAATGCCAGTGGCGAGATGCCTAATTGTGCTAGCTTTGCATTTGATGCTTCAAGGTAAATACGTTCCGCTTTCGCACCTAAAATCTCAATTTTTTTCGTGCCTTCAACCCCGTAGAGGGTGTCGCGAATATGTTGAGCAATATCGTACATTTCGGCCATTTCAAAGCCGTCGGCTGTGAGCGCAAGGGTGATCACCGACACATCACCAAACTCGTCATTTACGAAAGTTGGGTGGGTACCTTGTGGTAATTTACCTTGGGCATTATTCACCTTATTACGCAAATCTTGCCAAATATTATCGAGGTTAAAATAACGGTCGTAAATTTTTACGTGAATGGTTGAAAGCCCTGTAGAAGAAGAGGATTTGATCTCTTTCACTTCCGGAATTTTGCGGATTTCTTCTTCTAATTTTCGCGTGATTAATTGCTCTACACGGTCGGGTGCCATGCCCGGAAATTGCGTGCTAACGATGGCTTCTCGGATGGTAATAGTGGGGTCTTCTTGAGCCGGCAAAGTGAAGTAGGCAATAATGCCGTTTAGCATTAACAGCGCCACCACAAGCAGCACGGGCTTTTTGTAATTAAACGCCAAAGCGGTGATATTCATATTACCGCTCCTTAATTAAAACGCTGTACGGCGTTATCAAGCAGCGACACTTTTTGGCCGTCGCGTAAAAATGCAATACCTGCTGTGGCAATGATTTCGTCGTCTTTTAAGCCTTTAGAAATAATCACTTGGTTGTTAATAACATTTTCTGTTTGCACAAAACGTTTTTCTAACAGTTGGGTGTTTGGATCAAAAACAAATACATAGGATTTTTGTTTTACATCGGCCCCCAGACTACTCACCGGAATACGAATACTTGGCCCAGTAAAGCCTGTGCGGCCAATTCCTTGATAAACAAACTCTACTTCGGCAGTCATACCGGCACGTAACACTGAATTCTCTTCATCTAAAATGACTGTAACAGGGAATGCATTGGCTGATTCTGCGCGGGTGCCTTTTTCTGAAATATGCCCTTTCATCGCAATTTGAGGCATCACAGGGTAAGTTACTTTTAAGGTCATATCGCTGTTTAAGTCGTGAATTATACTTTCTGGCACCATTACGCGTACTTCAAAACCGTGTTGACCTTCAATCTCAAATACTGATTGGCCTGCGGCAACTTGCTGTGAAGGTTCAATTAAGCGTTTAGTGATTACGCCGTCGTAGGGGGCGAGTAACTCACTGTCTTGCACATTTTTACGGGCAATATTGAGCTGGGCATTGGCGACATCCACAGCACTTTTGGCTGATTCAAACGCTGATTTTGAGTTATCAAAGCCAGATTTTGACACTAAGCCTTGCTCACTCAGCGTTTTGTAACGCTCATATTCATTTTGAGCTTCTTGAAGCGTTGCTTCGGCTTGTTTTACTTGCGCTGATGCCGATTCAAAACTTAATTGAAAGGTCAGTTGATTCAGTTTGGCAAGAGGCTGGCCTTTCGCCACGGTGTCGCCCAGTTTTACATACACCTTTTCAACTTTCCCGTTAACTTCAAAACTTAAGTTGGCATTTTCAACGGGTGCAACAATGCCTGAAAGCGTTCGCACTTGCTCAAAGTTTGAGGTTTTTACTGCTGTCCATGCGATTGGGCGGATAGGTGATTCGGTATGTTCGATTTCTTTTGAACAACCAACAAGCGTGATAAGACACGCGACAACGTAAAGTAAACGCATAACGGTTCCTGTAATAAGTGCTAAATTTAAATACACACATTGATTTGGTACTACCAAGTACCAAATATTTTGGTACCATGCAGTACCAATGTCAACCATGTTTTTTCAATTAATAGGTACAGTCTTGAGTTTAGAACAAATTTTAAATGCTAAGCCGTTATCAGAACGCGGAAAAAAAATTCTCGCGGTAGCCCAAACACTATTTTTAGAACATGGTTATGACAATACTTCACTTGAAATGATTATTAGTGAGTCGGGCGGGTCGAGGCGTAATATCTACAGCGAGTTTGGTAATAAAGAGAAACTGCTGCTAGCGGTTATTCGCCAACAAGCCGAAGTGCAAGTGGGGACTTTACTTAATATTGATTACGACTTGCCGCCGCAACAAGCCTTAAGCCGTGTGTGTTATGGTTTTGCTCAAGGCTTTTTATCTGAGACCATGATAAAACTGTTCCGCTTAGTGACTAATATTGTGCCAAAACTGCCAGAAGTAGGGGAGCTTATCTATCACTTTGGCCCGTTAAGAGGCAGTATTCCGCTGGCGAAATATTTAAGCCATTTACACCAGCAAAACATGCTGGATGTTGACGACGCTGAATATGCCGCAAAGCTATTAATTGAAATGATTAAAGGGCGTTTGCACATTAAAGCGGTATTGCTACCAAATGAGCCAATTAGCGAGCAAGAAGTGCAAGAACATGTTGATAAAGCGGTTGCCCGCTTTTTAAAAGCGTATAAAGTGGCTTAACGCTATTTTCCGTGCAGCTAACTAATGCTTAATTCCATCTGATGTAAGCTAATTGATTTCACATTAAAAAATGCTTTAACGTATTAAGCTTTAAAACTCCAAGCTAATTGTTTTTGCTAACTGCTTTACGTTTTCTTGATGCGTTGCTACTAATTCTTTAACGTCAATTTGATTCATTATGGGTTTTAATAAGTGGCTGTCTTTTAATGTCCACCATTCGCGATCAAATGTTTCAAGCCAACCAAGGTTCAATGCAATATTTAAATGCGCTTTGGCTTCAACTGGTTTAGATAATTGAGCATATATTTGTGCTAACACCATTTCTGCTTGGGCTTTGTCTTGCACTTTATCCAAATGAAGAAATTGTGCGACATTATTTAAAAGTTGGTCAGCAGATTCTTGCTTATTTAGCTTTAATAAAGTTGCGCCATAGAGTGTTAAAGCTGAATAATTATCAGTGGTTACGTCAATTGTATGAGCATTTTGCCACTGTGGATAAAGATCTAATAATGACTCTTTTGCTTGCGTATATAAACCCGCACGGTATTCTGCAATCGCGACACCATGCTTGTATTTATAGTTATTGGGGTACCTTTTACTTAGTTGTTTCAATAACGATACCGCATTCATTAATTCATTATTTCGTCCGTAATTTATTAACGTTAAAGACTGCTTAAAGTGATCGTGTTTGGATACCATACGAGCCAGTATCTTATTGGCTTCTTTATCCAAACCAATACTTAAATATGCAAAAACAACTTGTTCACAATATTCGTCACTCGAGCAATATTCAAAAAAACCTTGATTGTTCAAATGCCATTTAGCAATCGCATTAATTGAATTGGGTGTGTTGCGAAATATATGGGTGGATTCAATAATACGTGACGCTCTATCAGGCTCCAAAATGAGCGCTCTGTTATAAAGCTTTTGCGCGGTATCTACCTTTCCTCTAATTGCTAAATATTGGCTGTATACATTTTTTAATGAAGCGGAGAGCGGGTTTAATGCAATTGCATGCTCCATATTCTCTATAACGAGCGCTTCTTTACCCATTCGGTTGAGTAATGAACTATACCAATGGCGTGTCGTTGCGTTGTCTTCTAACTCTAATGAATGCACAAACAGTGTTTGTGCTTCATCTAATAGAGGCTGCGGGTTTTCAGAGTAGCTAGCCTTAAGCGTTAACAGCATTCCTTTAGCTGCAAGTGCCATTGGATGGTTTGGTTTTAATGTTAGTGCTTGCCTAATATGGGGTAAGCCTTTATCTACAGATTCTTTTGCACGCCAATTAGCGTAATAGTGAAATTGACCATAAGTAATCGCTAACCCTATGTGCGCATCCACATAATTAGGTTCTAATTCAAGGCTATGCTTAAAATAAGTCTCTGCTTTTAATAGTGAAGTGGGTGTGCGTTGTCGCCAAAAATATTGCGCCATTAAAAACCATTCGTAAGCTTGGCTGTCGATTTTTGTACTGGCCGATATCTGAGGTACGCTGCTTGGTTGAAAAGCTTTGCGTACTTCATGGCTGATTTGATCTTGTAACAAGAATACATTGGTATCTTGGTTATCAAAGCTTTTAGCCCAAAGTAGGCGTCCATCAAATGTGCTAATGATGCGTACGTTTACTCTTAGTTGATCTGCAGATTGCTGCAAGTTGCCATCAAGTAACGCTTCGACTTTAAGCGAATCACCAATGATAGATGGATCCCTATTTGCTCTAAAATTGAAAGAGGAATCACGAGAAATAACCTTTAAATCTTTTACTTGGGAGAGCTGATTGATAATCGCGTCTGAAAGACCTTCTGCATAATATATGTTGTCTTTATTTTTTATTAAATCTTCGAAGGGAAGAACTGCAATTGAGCTAATATTTGCAAGGTTTTGAGTTTTTGATTCTTGATTATTGGCGTAAAAACTTATTATGGAAATGATTGTAATGAGTAACAATATGCCACTAATTACAACATATTTAAGAGTGTTAGTTTGTTGGTTAACGGTATTTAAAGGTTGCTCGTCAGATAGCGTATTCTCAGTAAGTGGTATTACATCTGATATCAAACAATAACCCACATTCGGTATTGTTTTAATAAATGTTGGCTGCCGAGCATTATCGCCTAATGCTTTTCTAATTTTACTGATAGAGACAGACAAGATTTCGTCATTAACAACACTCCCTTGCCAAACATGATTAATAATCTGTTCTTTGCTTACATTATTTCCTGAGTTTTCTATCAGAAGTAAAAGCACTTGCATGCTTTTATTATCAATTGATTTTTGCTCGTCAGTGCTTTGAAGTGTATTCGTCATTGGACAGATGAGCCATCGTCCTAATTGATATTTCTGACTGTTTTGCAAAGTCCTATCCGAAAAATTATTTCTGCTGAAATGAATTATACCCGAACACTACTAATTAACATTTACTTTTTATCGTGTATAACTGGCGCCTTGTCTCATCTTGTTTTAGAGGTATAAAACTTAATAAATTTAATATGTTAAAGGAAGGTTTAAGAACATTTAAGGTGATTTAAGTTGGCTGGATAAAGGTTCAAATGTACCGTGTATTTACTTTATTTTTCGCTTTGCTATCTGATTTTGAAATTAAATACAAATGGCAAAGCACAAACGTTTTTCGACTTTAAAAGGAGATAGCATGTTGAAAAGTTACCAAGCCAAAATACTCACTGCATTGTTTTTAATCACCTCACCTGAAGGGGTGACGAAAGAAGCTGAATTTAAAGCACCACGCGTTTCAGCAGAAGAGGAAAAAATATCGTTTTGGGATATGAAACCACTTGAAACTGCCTTTATCAACCCTGCGCCTGAGAAGTTAAAAGATAACTTAACAGTAGCAAAACTAGGCATTGATGATGGAAGCAAAACACGACTTTTGGGATTTGCTAACGAGCTTGCGGAGAATAAATACGGAAAATATGACAGTTTACTTATTAGCCACAAAGGGGCGCTTGTATTTGAGTCATACTATAATAATGGACGAATCGATTTACCCCATTTCCAATTTTCTGCAACAAAGGGTTACACCAGTTTAATTTTGGCTAGAGCGATACAACTTGGCTATTTAACCATGACCGATTTGCATAAACCTTTGGTAAGTTTTTTTGAAGGTCTAGATAAAAGTAAGCTGGCTTCAGGTATCGAACTCGTTACGCTGCATCATGTGTTGACCATGAGTTCTGGTCTGCAATTTAGTGATGAACATTTAAAAGATTTTAGAGAAAACCGCGAAAAATACTCTGGAACAGCACAAATTCAAGCTTTTTTCGAAAAAACTCAACCTATTAATAAACAAAGCCAGAAATACAACTATCAAGCACCAGATCCTATTTTAGTTATGCATGTAATCAATGCTGTTGTACCAGGCACAGCTAAAGAATTTATCGAAAATGAATTCTTCAACAAGATGGGAATAACAAGCTATAAATGGAAATTAGATCCTCAAGGAATGCCTGTAGCAGAAAGTGGCGCTGATTTAACTTCTCGTGACATGCTTAAAATTGGCAATATGCTTGCCAAAAAAGGCAACATAAATAATGAAAAATTTCTTTCTCAAGAGTATTTGAAAGCCGCATTCGGCGCGATAACAAAACCAACTCAAAGTTGGATACCAGAGAGCTTTAACTATGGCTATTTTTGGTATCAGAGTGACATCGTTTTAAACAAAAAAAATTACAACGTAAACTTTGCGTGGGGAGCAGGAGGCAACCGCATAATCATTGTGAATGATCTCGACTTAGTTATCGCACTAACAGGTCATGATAGAGAAGACGTCATTTTTGACCAAATTGCAAAACAGGTTTTGCCAGCATTCCTTTAGGTTTAATAAAGCAAAATGTTTACGAAATTTGTGATGTTTAACTAGCAATTAAAATGTTAGAAAATCAAATTGCCTAAGATGATAAGTAACCAAAAGTAAGTTTTACCTTACTTCAAACCAAGGTCATGGATGACCGAGTTAGCTAAGCATTATGGATTTGTATATAAAAATATTTCAGTGCCAGAAAAGTGCCAATAACGGACTATCACTATGGGAAGTCTTTATATATATCCCAGTTTGGATCATCAACCAATTCCAGTTCAACTTTGAAATCTTGGAGCTTTTGGTTGTTCTGGTTTACAGCGTCAATAAAAAGTTCACTATCAGAGATATAGAAGAGAAAATCCATAACTCCATTTTGAACAACACTAGCAACATGAAAAGAATCGGAAATATCCGCTATTAGAGGTATATCGTTTTCTTCGAATGCAGACATTTTTTCGTATTCAGTTTTTCCAGGAAAACCATGAGCATTAGACGGTTCATAAAAAACTGTTAGATATACCAACTCAGTATACTTTGAATTTCCAGAAAACTTTTCAACCCCTAAATTCTTTCTAAACAAAGAAATAGCTTTGCTATTTGCATTTTCAAACTCTTTGTAACTCCATGTATCTTCAAGTTCTTCTTGCACGACTATCTCTACTTTTTCAGATTTCTCAATAGCGACTACTTCAAGGGAAAACAGTCTAAATAACAAGGCCAGAAACAATACTTTAGTCATTTTGCTTTCCCTAAAACTCTGATTTGTGCCAGAAGCTGTCGTTGGGAAAGGGTAAAATCAACGACTCTGACCCCATTGATTCCGAGCTTTCCTTAAAATATAACGCCGTTGTAACCGGCTAAAAATAGTTGGCTAAAATTTGTGAGGTACGAACATAGCCAACTGTTTTTTATCCGTGTTAACAACCTTGTTAGCAATTTTTACATCGTTCTCTGAAACTCTTTTGCATCCTCGCCAACAGAGAGCATTTTCAATGAAATGACTTGCTTACCTTTATATATTGCTTGCAGCCTTGCTTCAGTAAACGCTTTAAAAATAATAGTCTCTTTATCAAGTAATTCGATTTCAAAAGCTGGATCATCTAAATATTGATAAAAAAGTTTGCCGTTTTCTTGGAAAACTTTTCGCTTACCATACGTACCTATTATTTGGTCGATGTCATTCTGATTTGGCTGGTATCGATTAGATTTAGCTTTTACCAAGGGATAGACCCATTGATGTATAGCTATGTTACTATTCTTACTTTTTATTAAAGTGTTCAGAACCTCTGCATAAGCAACATAAAAAGCATTGTCACTGCTTGTTTCAATATTCGGCTTTACGCCTTTTCTTTCCCAGTTATCATTTGTTCTTGGATCTACAGGTCGTGAAGATGGCAATGTGAGGATATAATTTTCATTAACTATTTCTGCACTTCTAGCATGAGCGGCACCAGCAGTTACCTCTCCAACAATGGTTGCTCTAGTCAAACTTTGCATTGCATAGCTAAAGCCTTCTGCAGCGGATGCAGAATTACTGCTGGTGAGAATATAAAGAGGAGTATCTTTAAACCTAGGACCAGGAACATAAGGAGAAGTCCAATCTTGTGTTTTAGTTAACACGCCATTCTCACGACTTTCAAAAGTCGATAAATGAACAGTATCTAAGTCAAAAAAGTAACTTGCCAACGAAGTTACCATAAAAGGACTGCCGCCAAAGTTGTTCCTTAAATCAATAATAATACCATCAGAATATTGTAAAAACTTCATCGCATTTTCAAGCGTTTCACCACCTAAATGACTGTCAGAGAACGTTCTTATGTCAAGGTAACCAATGTTACCATCGAGCATTTCAACTTTTTTAAAACCATAGTTATCAGTGGGAATCTCCATGACTCGACTATCTGTAAAGACCTCAGTTTGTGCTGATGAACGATATGTTTTTAGTTCATTTACCCATTGTGGGTCATACACAACAGAGAGGTGTTTATCATTAGCAATTTTGTTTAATTCTAAAGTCATAAACTCAGCAATATCTTCAGCTGATTTTAGGCGACTACACCCCGTTAGAAAGGCCTTTGAGCGTATTAACTGAGATAGCTTGGTTGCTGTATTTGGTATGACGTAGTTGTTTTCTATTTTATTTGCAATAGTTTCTGACACATCGCTGCACTCTGCTGCACCTACTGCATAAGATAAAGTTAGTGAACTAATAAAGAGAGATTTAAAAATTTTGTTATTCATATTCTTCCTGAAATTTTTAGTTATGGTTTTTTATTAACGCACGAACACACAAAAAGGGGTTAATAAATTTCCCACATGCTAAATTAAATTGCTAACAATTTAATAGTGCGCATTTTGCGCATTTTCTTGAGTATGGGGGAAAGGTTTAAATTCAGAGGCTGAAAAGTAAGGGTTTAAAAAATCTAAACGTCCGTTTTTCGCTCAATTGCGACCTTGAAGGCTGTTGCTGAGATTACCATCCGCTTATATCAAACCCGAAATCAAGTTTGAATTGATAATGCGAGACAGGGAGCTAAGCGGTCGAGCAAGCCATGCTGAGGCATGGATGCCGATTCATGGCGTTTATCTAAAAATTCAAAGTTGCTTTGAGGATTAAGTTTGATAGTGCGGTCGCCTTTCTATTACGAAATACATCCGTGTATTTCGCCCTAAGGGCCAGCTTCGCTGTTCAAATTTATTCCCGATAAATTTGTGGTTACTTTATCTTTGGCGAAGCAAAGAAAAGTAACATGAAGCCCATGGATGGGCTTTATGATAAAAAGGGAGGTCAATGTTTAATTGAGTTATCAAAGATACTAATTCGCTCATAAGCGTCAAATCAACTAATCTGTTTTGTCACATTAATGCCTAACCGTTTTGCAAGGCGGGTTAAGTTAGCGCGGTCGGTGTTAAGTGATCGTGCTGCGGCTGACCAATTGCCATTATGGGTAGACAGGGTATTTCGAATCATCTCACTTTGAAAACGCTCGGTGGCTTGTTTTAAGCTTTCGTCTTGTTTTAATAAAAATTGCTGCGTTTGCATTGGGTTAGCCTTTGGCTCATCACTATTAGCACCGTCAATTGAAAGTTCTCGGACTAACTCACCACAATCAATCGGGTTAATTATTACTATGGGTGATTGAGTACTTACTGAGGCTTTCAGTGCCGCACGACTTATCACATGCTCTAGTTCGCGCACATTGCCCGGCCAATGATAGGCATTTAAATAGGGCAGAACGTCTTTGGCGATTTTAAGCTGTTGCAAGCCAAGTTTGCGCCGTGATTGTTCTACAAAATAGCCTGCCAACAAGGCAATATCGCCATTTCGAGCGCGAAGGGGTGGAATAGTAACGGGGTAAACGCTTAAACGGTGAAATAAATCGGCGCGAAAGTGTCCGTTACTGACTTCGTCTGCTAAATCGCGGTTGGTTGCGGCAATTACGCGTACATCAACATACTGAATGTCATCTTGACCAACGGGTTGTATTTCATTGGATTGCAGTGCGCGCAGCAGTTTACTTTGCGCAGCAAGTGGCAGTTCGCCCACTTCATCTAAAAATAAAGTGCCGCCATCGGCCAATACAAATTTACCCGCGCGATTTTTATCGGCACCTGTAAAGGCGCCTTTTACATGACCAAATAACTCGCTTTCAATTAAGTTTTCGGGCAGGGCAGCACAGTTTACATACACCAAAGGTTTATCGGCGCGGCTCGACTGTAAGTGTAAGCGCCGTGCAATAAGCTCTTTACCTACGCCCGTTTCGCCTTGAATAAGCACACTAAAAGGCGATACAGCGACTAAATTAATTTCTTGTTTAAGCGTTACTATTGCTTGGCTGTCGCCAATTAATTCGTTGCCATCTCGGGCGATGGCTTCTTGACTGAGCTCCGCCATTAGTAAATGCGAGCGTGAATTGCGTTGCTCTAATTCATCGAGTGTGAGGGCTATTTTTAGGGTGGCTGCAGCGATGGCGGCTAAGGCATCAAGCTTGTCTTGGCCTAAATCGTCAAAAGCGTTAGGCATCAATGAATCAAAGGTCAAAATGCCAATTAAACGCTCGGCAAAATAAAGTGGTAAACCCATGCAGGCGTGAATTGGTAAATCACCTGGGTGATCAGCAACTAGCCCATCATACGGGTCGGGTAAGGGACTCGATGCTGCAAAACGCACGGAAGCGGTGGCATCACAAATTGCTGCGAAACGCGGATGCTCGTTAATGACAAAGCGCCTGCCGAGTGTGTCGGGTGTAAGCCCTTTGATAGCAAGCGGTTTTAATACTTCGCCACGCAGTGCCAAAAGCGCGATTGCGTCACACTCAATCACCGTCGCAAGCGTCTGTAACAGTTGCTCAAATCTGTCTTGGTTGTCGAGGCTGGTGACTTGCGCCTTTGCAAATTCCACTAGGGTATGAGAATTGATTGCCATACGTTTTTATAATTAAACACAGTTGAGTCATTATGACTTATTTTTTTTGTGTGTCAAATTGACTTGTTATAGGCTTTTTTAACCTCTTAAATTCATTTAAATGTCTGTTAAATAACAAAAAAATGATTTTGGCACCATTGCTGCTATATCAGGTTAAGTTTACCGAGTAGAAAGGCTTAATTATGCAGCAAGTTATTAATCAGACTGCTTTAATCAATCATGAGCGTGCGCTAACGCCAAAACAAAACAACAATAAAAATGTGTTTAGTCTCACTAAGCAAGTGGGTAACTGGTTAATGCTGGTGCCGGTGAGTTTGTTTTTGAGTTGTTTGCTGATCAGTTACCCATTTGCTGAGTATTTTTCAATGACGCAGCAAATCGCGGCGCACATAGGCACCATGGTGTTTCCTGCATTATTCAAAGTAGGTTATGTGGTGCGCTGCATTGGCCAACATGGCTTAGGCCTTCGCGTGTAGGTGGTTCGATGTTAAATATTCAAGAACCTCAAACACAAGATAACATGCCTGTGAGCACCTTTTCAGAACATGCCTTTTTTCAATTGGCATTTCGCTCAAGCTTTATTCTAGGGGCAATTGCTTCAATTTTAGCAATGGTTATATGGCTTGGTTTTTTAAATGCATGGTGGCAACTCAACCCCACGGGTTTAACGCCAACAGTGTGGCATTTACATGAAATGCTATTTGGTTTTGGTGCCACCATTGCCACTGGATTTGTATTAACCGCAGTACAAACGTGGACAGGTAGGCCAAGCATTCAGGGAACCCCTCTATTAGCTTTGTTAAGTTTGTGGTTAATTATTCGTGTTTTATTTTTTATAAATTCAACCGCAACCGTCATTTTGGCAACCATTTTACAAGGTGTGTGGTGGGTGAGCATTATCGCTGTGTACGCGCACCTTGTTTTGGCTGCCAAAAATCGCCGTAATTATTTGTTTATCCCATTATTCAGTGTAATGGCGTTACTTGAGATGGCGCTTTTGATAAGCGAATTAACCATAGATACTGCGCAGGCATTGCATCTTGGCCGCACCATGGTGCTGATGTTTGGCATTTTAATGGGCATTGTGGGTGGGCGCGTTATTCCATTTTTCACTCGTAACGGTGCCAAGCTTAGTAAAGTGTCACATCCGCCACTCCTGGATACGCTGTTATTGGTTGTATCCTTGCTTGGTACGCTGGTGTTTTTTAGTCATTTCTATATTGCTTTACCGCTATCTCCTGCATATTTAATGATTGCAGCGGGTTGTTTACACCTTGCAAAACTTAGCTTTTGGCAAAGTCACAAAACGCTCGGTATTTCACTTTTATGGTCGTTGCATCTCGCCTACGGTGCGCTCGGCCTTGGTCTTATTTTACTTGGTGCTAGCTATTTTACGCCGCTCATTCCTTTTAGCTCTGGGCTTCATGTGATCACTGTGGGTGCTATGGGGTTAATGATCTTATCCATGATGAGTCGTGTTTCGTTGGGTCATACAGGACGCATGTTATTGCCTAAAGCCATTATGAGTGTGGCATTTTTGCTGCTTTTTTTAATGGCTGTGACCCGAGCTTTGCTACCCGCACTGGGACTTTCACATTTTGCTTGGCAAGTGAGCGCACTTGGTTGGATTATCGCGTTTGCAATTTTTGTTTGGGTTTATTTCCCGGTATTAATCGCGCCTCGCCAAGATAGTTTTCGTTAATTCCTAAGGTCAACAGACCCTAATTATTTATTTCTTAATTTTAACAACACGTTGCAACACACGAGGTAAACCATGTTACAACAACGTCATATTGATATTATTAAAAGTTTAGTGCCTTTACTTACAGAAACAGGACCCGCTTTAACAGAACATTTTTATACAAGACTTTTTACACATCACCCTGAGCTTAAACATATTTTTAATATGAGCAATCAAGAATCTGGTAGGCAAAAAGCGGCGCTTTTTGAAGCCATTGCCGCTTATGCGCAGCACATTGACAATGTGGGGGCATTAAAAACTGCGGTTGAGCGTATCGCACAAAAACACACAAGTTTTAATATTCAGCCTGAAATGTACCAAATAGTAGGACATCACCTAACTGAAACCTTACGTGAATTAACTGGGGAGCTATTTACCGCCGACGTTGAAGAAGCGTGGACAACCGCATATGACTTTTTGGCATCTGTGTTTATTCAACGCGAGGGAGAACTTTATGAAAACCGCGCAAAAAGCCAAGGTGGCTGGCGCGGTAGCCGCCCATTTGTGGTGAGTGAAAAAATCAAAGAATCAGAATTGGTAACGAGTTTTGTTTTAACGCCAGAAGACGGTACAGCCGTAATTGATTATGTGCCGGGGCAGTATTTGGGTATTTCAGTGCAACCAAACAATCACCCATTTACTGAAATTCGTCAGTACTCATTATCAAATAAGCCTAATGGGAAGAGCTATCGTATTTCGGTAAAGCGAGAAACAACAGCGCCGCAAGGTATTGTCTCTAACTACTTGCATGATCATATTGAAGTGGGTGACACCCTTGCAGTTAACGCCCCTGCTGGAGATTTTTTCTTCCAGGACAGGCAATCACCTGTGGTACTGATTTCGGCTGGGGTAGGGGTCACGCCAATGCAGTCAATGCTTGAGTATTTATCGGCGCTAAATTATGAACACGATGTGTATTATTTGCATGCGTGTAACTCAAAGCAACAACATTCGTTTAAGCAGCGTACCCATGAAATAGCTCAGTTGAATAACTGGCAAACCTATACTTGGTATGAAAAACATAATGAAGCAAACGAATTACCGGAAAACACATTACACGGCCTTATTGATTTAAACGATGCACGCTTACCTTATGGGCAAGCCCATTTCTACTTATGTGGTCCTGTTGCATTTATGCGCTTTATCAAAACACAGTTATTGAACATGGGAGTAGGCACCGAACGTATTCATTATGAAGTGTTTGGTCCACACGCAGACCTGTAAAGTTTAAACCATTCAATGAATTTTTTGGAGTGAGTGACTAAGTCTAAAAGTTCAATATTTATAAGCCTTAACTTTTAGTATAAAAGCGCCGAATTGGTTTAACTATTCGGCGCTAACAGGGAATGGATTAATGCACTGGGTATTTAAGTGCTTTGGTTATATTTTTACCGCGGCAGACTTATTTAAAGTATTTGTGATAAATTCAACACCATTTGCCATTGAAAAGCCTTGGCGCTCTGCGATTATGGTGCCTTGTTTATCTATTACAAAGGTTAAAGGTAATGTTGTACCTGATAACACGCTTTCTTGACCCTCCCAACCTTTTCTGTAAATAGCTAATTGGTTATCTAACCCATTGTTTACTTTTAATATTTCATCATCTTTTGAGCGGACCGCAATATAAACAAACTTGGTATTTGGGTTTAATGTCTGTTGCTCAATCATTTGTGGTAATTGCATTTCACATGCTTTGCACCAAGTCGCCCAAAACATCACTACTAGCGGTTGGTCGCTAAATTCTGCAAACGTTGTTTCTGCGCCATCTAGCCCAATAAGTGTATGCGATAAGTTAATACTTTTTCCGATAGTTTTTTCGCGTGAATCAAGAATTTTTTGCACAGTCGCTTCGCCCAAATCTTCAACTACCGGGGCAGCTTTCGTCGAACTGAACTGACTGGAAACATAATAAACGGATGCTAAAAACAGCATTGATAGAATGATTTTTTTCATAAAATTTTTGTTTTTATTTATTAAAAATCACCTTTGGATCAAAGGTGATTTTGTGGTTTTAAGTTTAGCTAAAACATTAAAAAGCTTTGCAAACGCAAATAATAACGTCGCCCGCACGACCACACGCACATACAACAACAGCTGCAGATGCATTCGCTGCAAAAAGTGCAATTGAAGACGTTGAAAGACCTGCTAGTAATTTATTAATTTTCGACATTTTGATTTTCCTTGTTTTAAACATTTTTATTGTTAATACCACTTAATTGAACTAAGTGATTTTAGTGTTGTGTGTCGCGACATTTGAAATTTATAAGTTAATTCTTTGTTTTTCAAGGTGTTGATTTTTATCGTTATTTTTTCATTTTTAACGAGTTTGTCCGGTTTTGTGTCCATAATCGAACGGTTGTAAACTTGCATGTTCAAACGTTTTCACTTTTGATTGAAATAAACACACTGCTTATGCTGTGGTTCAGTTATGAGGCGTGATTTCGAAAATAAAAACGTGGGTGTATTTTTGAGTAATAAAGAGACTGGTTTTAAGTCTAACTTTGTATAAAAATATTTCAGAATTTTGCTTTCTTTGAAGTAAACACGTTGAGTAATGGCATTAAATAACCAAAATCTAATTATCACTTTTTAAGAAGTAAAAGTATTCACTGATAAACATGCGCTGTTTATCAGTGAATACGTTATGAAATCTGTTCTGACTTTTTTAAACGAATACGTTTTAGTGTGGATTTAAAGTGAATGGTAGCCAAACAGAAACGGTCACACCTATGTTGTCAGCATTGTTTTTAATACTAATTTTGCCATTATGAGCTTCAATCAATTGCTTACTTAATGCTAAGCCAATGCCAGAGCCAAATTCTTTGGTTGTGTAGAACGGCACAAATAAATTGTTTTGTTCGTAAATACCAGTTCCCTTATCGGTTATTTCAATCTGACAGCCATTATTTGTTTGATAGGTTAAAATCGAAATAACGTCTTTTTCTGTCATTGCTTCGTCTGCGTTTTTGATGAGGTTGACCAGTACTTGTTCTAGTTGCACAGGATCAGCATCAATAAAAGGGGCATTAATTTTTAAACTGTAATTGATGTTTGGTAATAAATTACACACATCTTCTAACTTTTGCTTAATATCGATTTGTTCAACTGCGGGTTTTGGGATATGGGCCAATTCAGTTGTTCTATTGATAAAAGATTGCAAACTTTTACTGCGCGTTGCAATTAATGATAAAGCTTCATATTTATTCTTATCGTCTTTGAAATCGTCAGCCAATGCATTACTTAGAGCATAAATGGGTGTTAAAGAGTTTCGCACTTCATGCCCGATCACCTTGATTAACTGATGCCATGCGCTGAGCTCTTTAGCTCGTAATGCTTGTTCAATATTTTGCAAAATAACGAGATAAAATTTGTTATCTTCAGATGTCGAAACACAACTTTTTACCGACCAAGTATCATTGTGCTGTTGGCAAACAATTTGATTGTTTTCAGTCAAACTAAAGCCAAGATGCTCCAGGCTATCACCTTTAAATAAGCGCCAATCATTACCTAAAAATAACTTTGACTTGGGATTAGCATTGACCAAGAGCTTGCGGTGATCAAATAAGAAAATCGGCGTGTCTAATTGCTCTAACAGTTGATACATGATGTATGCATCTTTCTGGCGGCTAAAATTGGCATGCCTAAGCTGACTTTGTAATTTGTCATATTCAATGTTGAGCGAGTGCAACACCCCTTTTTTGTAAGGTAAATGGGGGGATGTGTTAAAGCTACTTGAGTTGATGTGTTCGAAACTATTCACCAGTACATTCAAGATTGAACGCACCTTGCCAATGGTTATTTTGCTCTGCCAAATTGCAATCACCATAATGGGTAATGCAATTGTTAAGTTTTGCACAAAAGACCAGCTAGAAACGGCACAAAATAAGCCAAGTGACAGCAATTGTAACGCCAATAAACTTGCAAACCTTAAGTTGAGTTGCTGCTCGAAACTAGAGGTATTTTTTGTATTGGACTCCATGTTTTTCTATCCTACGATATAATGCGCTGCGGCTGATCCCCAGTAATTCTGCGGATACATTGATATTACCATTGGCTTGCTCCAACGCTTTAATAATTAATGCTTCTTCCACTTGTGCGAGTGGCGCAACAGGTTGTGAATGTTCGACTGGCGCTGAATCTTGTGATAAGTGATCTAATTCAATAACACTTGAATCGCTAAAAATAATTGCGCGCTCAATGGTATGTTTTAATTCTCGCGTATTGCCAGGCCAAGGATGTGCAATAAGCTTATCTTGGCAGTGTTTACTGAATGTTAATTCAGGCTTTTGATATTCTTTACCGATTGTTTCAAGGTAGTACTGTGCAATTGGCAAGATATCTTCTTTGCGCTCGCGCAAGGCGGGGACTCTAATTTCTACCGTATTGAGACGGTAATATAAATCCTCTCGAAACTCATTGCTTGCGATAAGTTCGCGAATATTTGCATTGGTTGCAGAAATAATTCGACATGCCATTATATTGGTATCGCTACTGCCAATACATTCATACTTTTTAGACTCCAGCACCCGTAATAGTTTTGCTTGATTTTGTGTACATGTGGTCGCAAGTTCGTCTAAAAATAGGGTGCCCTGTCCGGCGGCAGCAATACGTCCGGCTCTGTCTTCAAAGGCGCCAGTAAATGCTCCACGTTTATGTCCAAATAATTCACTTTCAAATAATTGCTCTGGCACTGCACCTAAGTTAACACTAACAAACGGAAACTCATTACGTGGTGATGTTTGATGAATATGATGGGCGAGTAAGCTTTTGCCAGTGCCATTTTCACCCGTTAAAAGTACATTTGCATGAGACAGGCTGACTTTCTCAATTTGCTGCATTAGGTTTTCAAAAAGAGCAGATTGGTAAATGATGCCATTACTTTCGTTTAACGAAGGGTTTGTATGGCTTACGCTTTTGCTAATTTTTAACTGGGTGGCAATAATGTCGTAAAGCTGGTGGTTTTCCCATGGCTTTTCTATGAAATCACGGGCACCAATTTGCATAGCTTGTACTGCCAATGGCACGGTAGACCAAGCAGTCATGACTAGCACCGTTAGCTCGGGATAGAGTTGTCCCAAAGTTGCAACAAATGAAAGCCCTTCTTGGCCTGATGTTGTGTCTTTACGGAAGTTCATATCGGTTAAAACGAGATCGACAGATGTGTTTTTTAGCAACAATAATGCGTCGGCAGGGCTGCTGGCATCCAGTACCACATAACCTTTTTCACTTAATAAATAACGAAGCGTAGTACGAATATCAATTTGGTCATCAACTACTAATATTCGCGTTACAGCGTGTTCATCATTCTTCATACAACGAGTGTTTCCTTCCTATGTGCCTGAAATGTTAACAAAAAGCCAACATAAGTAAAGTCGATAAATAGTACCAATTGCATTAATTAGCTGGTCATTTAACTCGCTAGAATGATCAAATGATTAATTAAGTTGGTATAAGGAGTACGGGGTACTCCTTGAGGTTAATTAGCTTATTCGATATGTGTTACAGTGACATTCGCATTGGCCATTTTTTTAGGATCAACATCCAGTACCAGCCAAAGCACATCTTTGTTTTGCACTTTTGATAAGACGTGTTCAATATCTTTGCGCTGCTTTTTACTATCTTCAAACCAATCTACATAACTTTCAACAACGATAATCTCCTGTTTAAAGTCATCTAAATTGATTGCAGCGCCATCAGCTGTGGTAATCCCTTTAAGGTGGCTAGTGAATTTATTTTCGCCTTTATTAGTTATCACTGATAACCCTTTAAGCATATTAACTTTTAATTCTTCATCTGCTTTATTTGTGCCATATAACAATACGCCTTGCTTGTTAAATACTTTAACTTGAGGCATAGAAAGTGTTTTTTCCAAGAACATACGTTGAAATAACACTTCTTCCGCTACCGACAGCGTTTGTTTTTCGATTGCGGCAGATACATTTAATGATGTCATCATTAACAGTGTTACGAGTGTGATAAGCTTTGTTCTCATGCTTTTTCCTTTTGCGTTTAAGTATAAATAGAGTTTATTGTTCACGTTTAAGCGCGCTCATAGGTGCGTCATTTACCACCTGAGTAACGGGTTTAATAATTGCTATCAATGTGGTGAGTATCATGGCAATAATCATTGGTGCTAAATAACCGACCTGTAAATAGCCAAATAAAGAGAAGTGAGCCGCATTAGCTTGGATAATGAGGGTGGCTAAAGCAACACCAGAAAACATGCCAAATGAAAGCGGTTTTATATTTTCAAGCAGCATCATTTTAAGTAAATGTACTTTTTTGGCGCCCAGTGCCATTCGAATACCAAATTCAAAATGGCGCATTTTTGCGCTGTAGTTAACGATACCCCACACGCCAATCGCAGCTAACAACAATGTTAGCAAGCAGAATGAAGCCGCCAAAATAGCTGTCGTCTTGGCTAAATGTACTTCTTCTTCTAAAACGTCTTGTAAGCTTTGTAGTGAAGTAATGCTAAATGCACTGGTAGGTGAATTGATAATGCTATCAATATTGCTGAAATTAAAATGTTTTGACTTTCCATGATAAATATTTAATACGATTTGCTCTGATGGCAGCATGTCGCCATTGATTTTGTTATAGGGAACAATCACCAATTCATTGCCTAATTGAGATCGTAAATAACGTGCTCGAAAGGTGTCTTTTATCACGCCAACCAATTTGTAAGGGCGGCCTGTAACAAACACAGAATCGCCAATAGCCCAGTTTTCACCGAGTAAAAGACGCGCACTACTTTGATTGAGAATAACTTCATAAGTTGCTTCAGCACTGTTCTGACTAAAGGTTGAGCCTTTAATAAACTCAATACCAAGCACATCAAAGAAATTAGGCTGAGCTTTATTTACAGACAGCATATACTCCGCTGAGTCAATGCTTTTTTGTACCGGAAAAACAACGCCCGCCATAATAACAGGGCTTGAATTACTTAAAGCCACATTAGTTACTTCAGGTAATTGCCTTATTTGTTCTATTACTGCAGGCAACGCACTGGCCAATTCACCTTTTGACAAGGCCTTATTCTTTCTCTCAAGTGTAAGAATTGCTCTTTGTTCGGTGTTAAACCCGGTCACTTTTTCAAGCTCTGTGAGTGACTTTTGCAAAAAGAGTGATGAAAAGCACAGTAGCATCGACACAAGTGCAGATTGCCCTAATAACAGTGCTACTCGTGAGCGCGCTGAATTTTGTTTTCCGCCACCTTTTCCTGAGGTTTGCATTTGCTGGTTGAGCGAGGCGTTACGTGATAACCAAAAGGGGATATACGAAAAGAATAATGCTAACAAACAACAAATTAGCATTGAGAAAAGCAAGGTATAGCTGTCTATGGATAGTTGGTTTAAACGCGGTAATGAATCACTGCCAATAAATTTAATCAGTTCGATAGCCCATACTGCAATTAATAACGCCATGATGCCGGAGGCAAACGATAACAAAGAGCTTTCCATCAGCAGTTTGTTAAACAGTTGCTTGTGTTTTGCTCCCACAGCAACATGAATTGCGAAGTCTTGTTTCGATTCGACAGAGCGCGCAATAAATAGATTCGATAGGTTTGCGCAGGCAACCAGTAACAGCATCAATGCGCCTAACAATAAAAGCAAAGAAAGGCGGTCAGAATCGCCAATAATCGCCTCTCGCAAAGGCGTAACATGCGCTTTTAGTGTGCCAAAGCTTAACAATGGATTATTTATTTCCGTTTTTAATTTATTTGCAAGGCTTTGAACGTCATTAAGGTAAGATGTGTGGTTGTTAGCATTCCCTTTCGCAATGATACTGGCGTCACCTTCAGAAATGTTTTTATTGCCAAACAAATCCGCATTGCTGTAATCCAGAGGAAGGTACAATTGAGGCTGTTCTGAGGCTAAATTATCAGGTGATAGCACCCCTTTTTTCAGTACGCCGACAACAGAAAAAAAAGTGCCGTCAATGTTGATTTGACGGCCAATGATCGCCGGAGAAGCAGAAAATTTTTCTTGCCATAACTGGTAAGACAATACCGTTGATGGCGTAAAGTTATTTAGTTTTTCATTGTGGTTAAAGGCTCTACCATGGGTTGTTGCAAGGCCTAATTGGTCAAAATAGCTGGCTGATACAAAGGCTGTTTCTAACTTAAATAACTGGTGTTGCAGTTCTAATGTTCGGGTTTCACCGACATAAAGAGAAGCGCTTTCAAAGCTCGTTTGGTTTTCCACAAAGCGTCTTTTTAACACGGGCAGTGAAGGAAAGGTTTTGCCTGCAAAGTCTAACTTAAAGTCGACAACATATTGTTGCTGTGCATCTTTAAATGGCAAGCTTTGTAGTAACAACAAGCTATTTAAGCTAAACACACTGATCACAGTCGCCATGGATAAGGCTAAGGTAATCACAACGGTTAATACAAATTGTGGCCGTTTTGTCAGTGCGCGCATGGCTACGCGCAGTTCCATTAACCAATATGCACTCATTTAAGCAACTTCCATATTTTGAATAGACCCTAAAACTTTACCGTCAAACAAATCAATTCGGCGTTTTGCTTGATTAGCATAGCGAGCATCATGCGTCACCATGCATAAGGTTGTGCCTTGGTTGTTTAAGTCGCTAAGCATTGCCATCACAATGTCGCCATTGTGCGAGTCCAAATTCCCTGTTGGTTCATCAATTAATAAAATGGAAGGAGACATAACCAATGCTCTGGCAATCGCAACACGTTGCTGTTGCCCGCCAGAAAGTTGCGTTGGGAAATGATTAAGTCGATGACGCATTTCGACTTTGTCTAACGCTTCAACGGCTGCTTTTTTAGCACCTGCTCCTTTGCTTGCACTGTAATACAATGGCAGGGCAACATTTTCCCACACGGTTAACTCATCAATAAGGTTAAATGACTGAAATATAAATCCAATTTCTTTATTTCTTACCTCAGCTAGCTGATCAGTATTGAGCTTATTCACATCAATGCCATTGAGTAGGTAGCTGCCAGATGTGGCTTTATCCATCAATCCTAAAATCGATAACAAGGTTGACTTACCACAACCCGATGGCCCAGTAATCGCAACGTAATCACCTTGGTTTATTGAAAGATTAATATTATCTACCGCGGTTGTGGTCATATCTTGAGTAATAAACTTGCGGGTAATATTCGTTAACTCAATTACGCTTTTATTATTCATCTTCTTCCCTTAATTAATCAGTGCGATTTGTTTGTAGTTTTGCCATTGCTGCATATCGGAAATCACCAGTTGTTGGTTAGCTTCTACGCCATTTAGCACTTCAATATACTGGCCTGCAATACGGCCAAATGACACAGTGGTTGCCTCTGCGATTTGCTCTCCATCATCTACTAAAAACATGTCCACTTTTGAATGGCTGGCGATATTGGCAGGTGTTTCAACATACAATGCGTCAGAGATGACATTTGAGGTGATAAACCCTTGAATATTGATCTCTGGGCGGGCGCTTTTTGGTAATGGTTGTTCAATTTTAGCTTCAATCGTGACATAACCATTTGTCACAACTGGGTCAATTCGGCTGACAACCGCTGAAACAGGTTGCATAGCAACGGTTAACATTACAGGGTTTCCTAATGCAATTTCGGCGGCATGGCTTTGCGGTAATTTGAGCTCTGCATCAAGGTTACTCACACTACCAACTTCTGCGAGTTTGCTACCTGCGACAATGTTTTCGCCCAGCTCAACTGGTAAGCGCTGTAATACACCGTCGATGTTAGAGCGTACAATTAATGATTCTTTATTTTTAAGTTGTAAACTCAACTGACTTTGAGCAAGTTTAACTAATTCTTTTTCAACAGATAATCGAGTCTGGTTAATGGCTTTTAAATGATTAATACGTTGCTCAGCAATGGCAAGACGCACTTCAAGTTGCTCAACCGTAATTGCTGAGGTTTGAATTTGTAATTTTGAAATTGTGCCACTGTTTTCTAGGTTTTTCTCAGCCGTGTATTGCAAGCGCGCCGATTTAAGTTCGGCTTTTAATAACGCAATATTAGATTGATGTTGGAGTTGTTGGTCTTGTAGCTCTATCTCTAGTTTTTTTAACTTCGTATTGGCTTGGTGTAATGCTAATTGAGCAGCTTCAACCTTCTGGTTTAGTTCAGGATTCACAAGTTCGAGAATGATGCTGTCTTTATTCACTTGCGCACCGGGCTTGAGGTGAATTTTCTCAACTGTAGCAGCAACCGGCGTGGTCAATATACGCGTATCCTGTGAAATCAGCTTGCCATATGTATTGATTACAAGCGGTAAATCCCCACGTTTAACCGACTTAATATTGATATGATCACGCTGTACACCAACGTTATAGGATGATTTAAGCCAAATAATTAATGTCAGTAGCGCGAAGGCAAAAATAGCGAATAACTTTGTGTTTTTTAGTTTATTCAACCAAGGTTTTTCGGAATGCGTCATAACATCCATGTGCTGTCCTTGTTAATGTATTTATTAAAACCAATAACAAAAACCATGCCATTTGTTAAGTGTTTGTTTTTATGCGCTTTTAATTTTTATACAGACTGCTTTTTTGTGTGTTTTTGCGCGAAAATGGAATGCGTGTTCGAAAATGAAATTGACAAAATTCAGCTATTTACAGGGTAAAACACTAAAAGTTAATGAGATAGCAAGTGTATTAACGATATTTTTTATTCGGCGATGAATGTATTTGTTGAGATAACAAAACCTCATTTTTTAAGTCTTTTTAAAGGTAAGCTTGTTTAAACTGAGTGATTAAACATAAAGACAAAGCATCTGCTCTAAGACGTATTTAGTCTGCATGCGGATTTACAATCTAAATAGAGGGGGCAATGGTCAGATATTGCAGTAGCTGACCATTGCCACTATTGAAAGGAGCACTCTGTTGGCGGATTTTAGTTAATGGGCAATCGTGATGATGATTTTATTTCTTTTAATGAGATGCTTGAACGTATGCTCGATACACCTGAAAGCTTTCGCAACACGTTATCAATGAAGGCGCTGTAATCATCCAGATCCTTTGCAACAACTTGCAGTAAAAAATCAGCATCACCTGTCATGTTGTAGCATGCCAGAACACTATCACAGGCGAGGATCATTTGTTCGAAGTCTTTGGTGGTTTTTTCATCATGTTCTATATAGGTCAATTGCACGAACGCCATAACACCAAAACCCACTTTACGGCGATTCAGATTTGCCTGGTAATCTTCTATATACCCCTGTTCTTCTAGCCGTTTTATACGTCGCCAACAAGGGGTTTCACTTAGCGATAATGTACTAGCAATCTTAGCGCTCGAAAGCCGACCATTTGATTGCAGTAGTTCCAAAATGCGTTTATCTGTCTTATCTAGCTCGCTCAATGGAGGACTCTTTCTATTTCAATTGTCTAAATAAAAGACTATTTCAAAATCAGCGTTTTTTCAATTCAAAATAGCAAGGTAATTTCAGCGCTATTACGTAAAGTAGCAAGTGTGCAAGTAACTAATGTGAGGTGATTATGAAAGCCGTTGTTTATGAAAACTTTGTCCAAGCGCCGCAAATAATGAATGTGGCAGATCCAACGCCAAAAAATCATGGTGTGGTGGTAAAAGTAGAGGCGACAGGTGTTTGTCGCAGTGATTGGCATGGCTGGATGGGACATGATCCAGGGATAGAATTACCGCACGTACCGGGTCATGAATTTGCGGGCACTATTGCCGCCGTTGGCAGAGATGTCACGCAATTTAAAGTGGGCGATCGCGTAACTGTACCCTTTATATATGCGTGTGGTGCGTGCTCACACTGTCATTCGGGTAATCAACAGGTGTGCAGTAGTCAAACTCAGCCTGGTTTTACTCAGTGGGGTTCTTTTGCCGAATATGTGGGAGTTGATCATGCCAATGTTAACTTAGTTGCTTTGCCTGAAAGCATGGATTTTGTTACTGCGGCCAGTTTAGGCTGTCGCTTTGTCACGTCTTTTCGCGCTGTAGTCGATCAAGGTCAAGTCACTGCTGGCAACTGGATTGCTGTGCACGGTTGTGGTGGTGTTGGGTTATCGGCTGTGATGATTGCAAACGCCATTGGCGCAAATGTCATTGCAGTTGATATAGATGATGATGCCCTTTCACTCGCGCGAAGTCTAGGTGCTGTTGCAACCATCAATGCTAATCAAGTCGATGATGTGCCATTAGCGATTAAAGATTTGACCAAAGGTGGTGTGCATGTCTCGCTTGATGCATTAGGTCATCCAATAACGTGTGTGAATTCAATTAACAGTTTACGTACACTCGGTAAGCATATTCAGGTGGGGCTGCTGCTCGCTGATCAGGCTAACCCAAGCATTCCAATGGATAAAGTGATCGCTCATGAGCTTGAGATTATTGGCAGTCATGGCATGCAGGCGCACCGTTACGATGCCATGTTAGCAATGATTTTATCCGGTAAGCTGCAACCTGAGAGACTATTAGGGAAAACGATCACGCTTGCACAATCAATAGACGTGTTAACCCAACTGGATAAGAACAATACACCAGGTGTAACTGTAATCACCCAATTTTAATGTAGAGAAGTATTACAATGCGCAATGAAACTGGACAAGACCATTTTACTGTGGTCACTCAGAACAAGCCTGATTACGAATTTTCTATACTCGTTGAACAATTGGTGAACTCGGGTGTTAAATCAGGTTTAACAGATGAAATGGCAACTCAATTGGCATATCAAACTGTACTTGGCGCAGCACACTTTTTACCTTTTGAGATAGGTGAATCAGTTGATTTAGCGCTTTCAATTAAGCTGCAAATGTTTATAAAAGAGTACCTAGATGCACACTGTTCTATTCAATCAGAGTAAGCGGTTTGCATCTAGGTGATTGTTAATTAAATTTTATAAAACTCAAAATCTCTAACGACAAAAGGGCGCTATGTCAGGGTTTTATCCATAACAGGAAAAGTTTGTTTGTGCGAAAACGAGTGCTATTTCTCAAGCGCACCAATTGTCACATTTTAGTGATTTGCAGTGCTTCGTATCTGTGAGGGCGAACACCCTGTCCAACTGTTATATGCGCGTACAAATGAGTTGTATTCATGAAAACCCAATAAAAAAGAGACTTCTTGCATTGGTAAATTGGTTTGAGTGAGATAGTGCGCAGCAAGTTCCTGTCTTACGTTTTGTAATACAGATTGAAAGCTCTGATTTTCGCTTGCGAGTTTGCGCTGTAATGTACGTTTACTCATTGCCATATGTTTTGCTACAAAATCAGCACTGCTTTCACCTTGCGGTAATGAGCCAACTAAAACAGCGGCTACTTTTTCTGAGAGTGAATCGTCACTTTGTATAGCATCTAGTTTCTTTTGCAGCTCACCATCAAACAGTGCCAACATAGCCTGATTATCGGTTAGAAAGGGGGTGGCGGCATCCTTTGCTGAAAAGCTAATTTGTGCATTTTCACCTTGAGAAATCTCGCAACCAAAAAAAGCTTCATACTTAGCTAATGATTTTGGCAGCAAAGGCAGTACTACTTTTTGAGCGGGTATTCGCTCTCGGGTTGCAAGACGCGCTAATTGCGTAAAAAATATCATTTCAACTAAATTAAGCGTTTTGGGTAATTCACCCTTATGGCCGTAACAACCTAGGGTGAGCGTGGTTGATGACGCATCTTGTTTAATATCTAACGTTAAAGGACCGATTAACGGTTTGTAGTCACGTAAACGCGCCAGAGCAGCATTCAGATCAGTACTGCACAATGCAGCATAAATAGGCACGTCACACGATTCGAGGCTGATCACTTCCGCAACTTTAAGTGGCATTTCATCATTGTTAGACACCGCTTCAATGCCGTGCCATAAGTCAAAGTACTGGGACGGTGTCAGTTGGACTTTATTTTGCTCAAATAATTGTTGAGGCAAGCCTGCATGTGCCAGCACTTCATGCAGAGATATACCAAGGTCATTGAATAGTACTTTCCAATTGGGTGGAATGGTAAATTTGCTTGCTCGTTTCATAATGTGATCCGCTAGATAAAAATTACATCAATTGCTTATTTTTCCATAAATTGGCGCGACATGTTTAATACCATTTTACGTGGTAGCAATGGGATGATCCAATTTATCAAAAACTTAAGTGACGATTCGTTAAAGGTGACTAATTCGCCTTTTTGCATACCTTTGTAACCATATTCGGCAACAGAACGTGCTGATTTGGCATTTTTCCAAGCATCTAATCCATCAAGGTTTCCCGCTGCGACAAAGCCAGTATCAACAGTGCCTGGGCATAACGCGGTGACTGTAATATTGTGATGTTTAACCTCTTCAGCAAGGGCTTGGCTAAACGAGGTAACATAGGCTTTGGTTGCGTAATATACCGCTTGCAGAGGGCCAGGCATAAACGATGCAGTTGAAGATACGTTCAGTATTTTACCATTATCTCGCGCTATCATACCTTGCAAATATAAATGGGTTAAGCTGGTGAGTGTCATCATATTTAATTGCATCATGGCGAGATCGTCTGCCAGCGTTCGCTCTACAAACTTACCATGTCCGCCAAAACCAGCGTTGTTGATTAAAATATCGATGTTTAAACCAAGCGAAGTTGTGCGTTCAAATACTTGTTGTGCTGATTCAGGTAATGATAAGTCGGCGCTAATAACGTGAACGCTAACACCATGTTTCGTTTCGAGAGTGTGCTTTAATTCTGTAAGTTTATTTTCAGAACGTGCCACAATGACTAAATCATCCCCATTCTCAGCGTGAATATGTGCCAGCTCTAAACCGATGCCATTGGATGCGCCTGTAATAAGTACTGTGTTTTTCATCGTTATGCCCTTGTATTGAATGTGCTTGGTGTGGGGATATATTAGGGAAAAATGCACAGCGACAGTTAATCATAACGTGCCAACGACATATCAATTCGTGCCAAATTGGTCTCGTGATTTAAATACAGATTGAAATAATGCATTGTGTTACAAAACGAGTAATGAGGTACGTATGCACCTCATTATTGGTTATCTAAGGACCTAAGCGTTACACAAAGTCACCGCGTAGAGATGCCATCACTGGGCGCGTGATATATTGCCTAAGTGGGATATAGCAGGCTAACAGCGAAATAACTGTCACTATGGCTAACGTGGAAATTAAATTAGCAATCAGGGCTGCAGTTAAATATTGCATGACACTCGTATTAAACACAATCATGATACCTAGTAGCACCAATAATCCGAGGCAAATACCGAATACAATTACCATCACGTTATCACTAATAATCAGGCGTATGATGTCTTTCCCTTTGGCACCAATTGCTAAATGGGTGGCAATTTCACTGCGTCGCATTTGGCCAACATAGCTTAAAATACCGTACAAACCGATAAAGGTAAGCAATACGCTAATTAAGGTTATGGCGAGTGTTACAACAAGCGCTAACTGATAAGCAAACAAGCGTTTTTGTTTAAGTGCAGCTACTTTTTCAAATTTAAAAATTCTGAAAATAGGCGACACATTGGCAAGTGTGGAAACAAGGGTTTGCTTGTTTAATGACTGACCATCTTTTAAACGTATCGTCATATTAAACGCATCGTTTAGCGGACGATAGACCCAAGGTAGCACAGATGTTTCCCCTGGTATTTTTAAATTAGATACAACGCCTGTCACCACAAAAAACTGATCGCTATTGGCATCGGTGCCAAACGATAAACGCTTACCAAGTGCACTGCCATTTGGTGCAAGCATTTCAGCAAGCTGTTGATTAATAATCAACTGTTGTACTTTGTCTTTCACCATGGTTTCGCTAAATAACTCTCCCTCGAGTAGGCGTTGCCCCGACATCGCAAAGTAGTTGCTATCGATGTTGCGACCAATAGGAGTGACACGCTGCAAAGAATCAAGCTCAAGCAACGACCAGCTATTTGGCGAAAACGTAAGTGGCGAACTTGCGCGACTGACCTTTTCTACTTGTGGCAGTTCTTCGAGAGATTGCTTTAATTGATTAAGTAGCACATCGCGTTCGGCAAAGCTTGGTAAGTTATCGGCATACATAAGCAGTTGTAAGCTCAATAGGCTATCGGCATGCATTCCATCGTCATAGGTGACTTGCTGATAAGCGCGTAACCCTATGGTGCTTGCACTAAAAATAAGTACTGTGGCAATGGCTATTTGGCTTATCATAAGCGCTTTTCGTGTGATTTGAGATACCTGAGCTGTACTGCCTTTACCACTGCTGATAAGGCCTTGATTCAATGATTTATAGTTAAGCGATCGTGTGCCAATAAACGAAAACAGCAAGGCAACCAACAAGCCAATAATTGTTGCGGCGATTAAAGTAAAACCACCAATATCTAATTCATCTAGGCGCGGTAAAATACTGGCTAAATGCTGTTGTAAAAGCGCACAGCCGAAATAACTCACAGCAATTGCCACCACAAGTGATAAGGCCGTAAGTATGCTGTTGTCGATAAACAATAGTTTAAAAATAGAATTAGGCTTAGCACCAAGGCTTGCATGAATCGACAAGGTATAGTGGCTCTCAGCTAAACGAGAAAGCAGCAGGTTAGTGATATTCATTAACGCAACGACGACTAAAAACACCACACTCGCCAGCAATAAATACACAGCGCGTTTTGTATCACCAATAATTTTATCTGCGAAAGAGTGTAGCTTGGCTTCTACATGCCAACCTTTAAAGTAATCTGCATCGGCAACCTGTTCGCGCCATTTTGTATTAATGTATCTTGAGCTTTTTTCTTCAGCTTGGTACTGATTAAGACTGTTATCAAGCGTACCTATGATAGAGCGGTAATGTGCACGGCTCCACCAGGTTTCTCTTTGACGTTTGCTGCTTGGGTTTGCATCCCAAGGTAGAAAAACATCTGACTGATAGCCAACTTCTTTAAGTGCTGGCTCAACAAATCGCTTGCTCAATACACCAACAACTTTAAAGTGTTTGTTACGGGTGCTGATTGTTGTGCCCAGAATATCTTCTTTACCAGCAAATAATTGCTGCCAGGTAGCAAAACTAATCACGGCAACTTCGGCATGACTGTTTAAGCCTTCTTCTTTTGAAAAGTAGCGCCCCTTGGCCATTGTTGCGCCCAGTAAATCAAACCACTCAGGCGTAATGTAACTTGCATTTATTAATGGCTCATCATCATGCGACACCATTGTGGATACGCCATAGTCAACAAGCGCTGCATTTGAGAAGATGCCTTGTTGTTGATAGAAATCAATTAAGCTTGGGTAATTAAAGCCACTTACATTGTGTTTGCCCGAGCTATCAAATTGTTGTAACTCTATTTGATAAAGCGCGTCTTGGCTTGGGTAAGGTAAAGGCTTAACCAGCATGGCATACACAAGCGTTAACACAGTTAAAAGCACCCCTAATGCCAGACCAAGAGATGCAACTACACTGAGAACAAAAGTCGGCTTTTGTTTTAAATTCAGTGCGGCTTGTTTTAGTTGATAAAATGATAAATCCATATAAAAGCTCCCAATACTGAATCTTAGTTACACTGCGATTTTTGCTTTTGGCGCTTCTAACACCATGCCATCAAGTAGCTGAATTTTCGTTTCAGCCAAATCTGCGTAACGTGGGTCGTGAGTCACCATGCAAATGGTGGTTCCCGCTTTATGAAGCTCGGCCAGTACTTCAATTACCTTGTCACCACTTTTTGAATCAAGGTTACCGGTTGGCTCATCCACTAACAAAATAGCGGGCTGTGCAACCAAGGCTCGAGCGATTGCAACACGCTGTTGCTGACCGCCTGAAAGTTGATTTGGTTTATGATCAACACGGTGACTTAATCCAACTTGCTCAAGGCACGCCAGTACACGTTGCTTTATGGTTGCTTTGTTTGGCTTATCCGCATGATAGCGAAGCGGCAACGCAACGTTATCAAACACCGACAGCTCGTCGATTAGGTTAAACGATTGGAAAATAAAGCCGATGGTCGAATTTCTTAATTCTGCCGCTTGATCTAGCGAAAGTTGGCTCACATCATGCCCTTGAATAAAGTATTCGCCTGATGTTGGCATATCTAATAAACCCATGATCGACAACAAGGTTGATTTACCACAGCCTGATGGGCCTGAAATAGACACATAATCACCTTTTTTGATTTCAAGGTTGATGCTTTTAAGTGCATGGGTTTCCATGGCTTCAGTTTCAAATACCTTGGCAATATTGCGCATGGTGAGTACGGTTTCATTTTTTTGCGTGCTAGAAAATGTCATTTGGCAATCCCTTATTCAAGTGTAATGTGTTGTGATTTATAGTTATTTAGATCAGAGATGATCACTTGTTCACCGCGCGATGCGCCGTGTGTAATTTCGATGTAACGGCCTGCTTTTTTGCCGGTTTTAACTGACGTGCGTGCTGCCAGCAAGGCACCTTGGTCAAGCTTATATAAATTGGCTTCAGTGTGTGCATTGAGTTTTGCTGGGCGTTCGATGTAAAGCACATTGCTGAGTGTTTCAATGGTAATCTGTGCGTCAATCGTTTGCTCGGGGCGTGCACTGGCACTCAATGCTTCTGTTAGCGAAATTTCCACTTCAACTGTGTTATCAATCACCACAGGATCAATGCGACTCACAAGGCCTGCAATCGTATCACTTCGGGTATCGACCGATACACTTTGACCCACTTTAAGCTTAGGCGCTTGATGTTGTGGCACGCGAACTAGTGCAATTAAATCACTGATGCTACCGATAAGCGCTACTTCCTGGCCAGCAGTAAGGCTTTGCCCTAGTTGCACAGGCAAATGCTGAATAACACCGTCAATGCCTGCTTTTACATTGAGTTGCTCAACTCGTTGCTTTGCGATATTGAGTTGCCCACCTAATTGTTTGATGCGTTCTTGTTGAATGTTAATGGCTTCTTGGTGCACGTGTGAAAGCTGCGAAAGGCGCGCCTTAAAGAGGTTCATACGCTTTAATAGCTGTGATTCATTTAACGCGGTTTGCTTATAGGTAAATTCAGCGACAATGCCTTTTTCAAGCAATTTGTACTCGGCTTCGCGGCGCAATTTAGCGGTTTCAAACTCGGCTTCAATTGCGGTTAAAAGCGCCTGCTCATTAAGCATTTCGCGCTGCTGGTTTACTCGCAGTTGGCGTAAGTTGGCATTGAGTTGCGCTAATTCTTGCTCGGCGTTTAACAGTGCATGATGGAGCTCCGGGCTTGCCAGTTTAACAATCACAGTATCACGGGTTACGTGCGAGCCGGGTTTAAGTATTATTTCTTCTACCGTGGCGCGGCTGTGGGCGGTTATCAGTTTCAAACTATTTGACGTAAGTTTGCCGTAGCCCTCTACAGTGACGGCTAAATCACCTTGTTGAACTGTGCTTAACAGGATTTCATTTTTCTTAAGCGTTACCTGATGCGAGTTTGTGTACATAAAGCCCAGTAATGCGCTTGCGACGAATACCAAAGCCATCAGTTTAAACCACCCTGTTGTATAAAAGGCTGACGCTTTTTTTGTTTTTAATACATCCACTTATAAAACTCACCATCACTAGTGCACTGTTTGTTATTGAAGAAGTCTTCGACGAAGTCTCATCATTATCAGTGCTAATTTATGCTTAACTTGGTTTAGTAATAGCGATAAATGTGCCAAAAAATTATTTCAATTATTTCAATTGCTTATAATGAGGTTCTAGTGGTTGATTGAGTTCGAGTCCGTTTTCGAACTGGTTTTGAGTTCGATTTCGGAACTGGCTTGGCGAAAATGTGTGCAATTCTAGTCGGTTAGCGGCAGCGTTAGAGTAACGATAACGCCTTTTGTTGTTTGTTGATTGGCAAGCGTTATGCTGCCACCATGCTGCTCAACAATATTGCGACATAAGCTTAAGCCTATGCCATTGCCGCCTGGCTTAGTGGTGTACAGGGGTACAAATAAGTTATCTAAATTAGCAAATCCTTGGCCGTTATCTTCGAGCGTTATTTTGTTAATGCTGCCTTGTTTTATCACTGTTAACATGAGTGTAGTTGCGTCAGCCTCAACGGCATTTTTAAAAATATTTATTAGCACTTGTTCAAACAGTGCACGGTCGGCATAGATACTGTGGCATCTGCTATCAAGGGCTACCTTGAGCTGGGGAAACATTTCGCCAATAGCACTCAATAACTCTGTAACGGACAGTGTTTGCTTGTTCACTTGCAGTGGCTTACTGACACTGGCGTAGCGTTCAACAAAGGATTGTAAATGATGGCAACGCTCGGAGATAACATCCAGCGCCATTTTTTCCCGTTCATTGCTTGCTCTTTTAGCCAAGGTTTCTGCCATAGATGAAACTGGCGTCAGTGAATTGCGAATTTCATGGCCAAGCACACGAATAAGTTGTTGCCATGCTGCAAGCTGACTTTGTCTGAGCACAGGTTCAACATTAATAAACACTAAAAGGTGGTGTAGTTCGCCATCGTCAATAAATTCACTGTGCTTGATTTGCCATTTCTTGCGTTGTTGCTCATTACTGAACTGCCATTTATGGGCTGAGTGGCTTAGTTCTAGCCGCGCCGCTGACGCATGACGTAACAACTGCCAAGGCTGTTGATAGAGCTGGGAAAATGCGTCATTGCCATAACTTAGTTGGTGTTTTGCATTAAAAACGAGCACCGGTGTATCTAATTCAGCAATTAATTGATAGACCAAAAATGCTTGTTGGTCGTAATGAGATTTTTGCGCCAACAACTGTGCACTCAATTGCTTCAATTGTTGATGAAATTCAAAAACCACACCTTTTTTAAATGGTGCTTTGGCAATTTGGTTATAATCTTCTTGGCTAATTGCATCAAGTTGCAAACAGGCACGGGCAAAAGATGCTGATACTGTGCGTTTAACCCGATTAATAAGCCATACACTGTAGCAAACCAGTGTCAGCAACAAAACGCCTTGCCAAATTGGTGTGAAGGCAGCCTGCCAGCTTATAAAGCCAAGTAATAAGATAATCACAGTGCAAAGAAAACCCAGCACGATACTGACATAGCTTTCTAGCGATAATTGAAAAAATTTAGTTTTTTTCAATGCCATGTTTTTCGAGTCGTCGATACATTGAAGCTTTTGTTAAACCAAGTAGTTCGGCAGCTTTTGGAATGTGCTGCTCAGTCTTATTGAGTGCTTGTTTTATAAGGCTGATTTCAGCTTGTTGCAAAGTCATAAAGGGCAAATCGTCCGTGTTAGATTGCGCATTGGTGTGTTGTTTTTTCAAGTGTAAATCAGCAGTGCTCAAAACGGCGTCTTCGCTTAACAACATGGCTCGTTCAACAAGGTGACTCATTTCGCGCACATTACCCGGCCAATGGTAATTCTGCATTGCTTGCTTTGCCTCGTCAGAGAAAGGTTTGGCCACCAATTTATAGCGACTGGCACACTTTTCTACAAAAAACTCAGCTAAACCAACAATGTCTTCTTTACGCTCTTTTAATGGGGGGATATGCAGCTCAATCGTATTTAAGCGATAGTAAAGATCTTCACGAAATTGTCCGTCGTTTATAAGCTCATCAAAATTAGCATTGGTCGCTGAAATAACACGCGTGTTGGTTGTTTGGGTTGTGCTTGAGCCAAGTGGTTCGTATTCGCCACTTTCTAACACGCGCAGCATCTTCGCCTGCTGCGATAGCGGAATATTGGCAATTTCATCGAGAAACAAGGTGCCATGTTGGGCTAAATCAAAACGACCGACGCGTGTTTGCTTGGCATCGGTAAACGCGCCTTTTTTATGGCCGAACATTTCGCTTTCAAATAGGTTTTCGCTGATTGCACCCATATTAACCGACACAAATGCTTCGTTGTTACGAGAGGATGCATGATGGATCATACGTGCGAGTTCACTTTTACCTGTGCCGTTATCGCCTGTAAGCAAGATGCTGACATCGGTACTGGCAACCGTATTTATTTTTTTCAAAAGTGATGTCATACAACTTGAACGCCACTGATAGGTCGACTCATTGCAGGTATTAAACTGTTGCTTTAAAAGAGAGTTTTGACTTTGCAGATGGGCTAAATCGAGTTGTTGTTTGATAATGTGTAAAAGCTGCTGATTGCGCCAAGGTTTTTCAACAAAGTCTTTGGCACCGAGTTTCATTGCCTGTACAACTAATTCGGTATTTGACCAAGCAGTCATCGCAATAACGGGAATATGATTAAAATCAGAACGTTGCAGCCAGGTTAAAAAGGCTAATCCTTCTTGCCCTGAGGTGGTGTCGGTAGCAAAGTTCATGTCGAGCAAAATGAGAGAAACATCCGATTCTTTCAGTTTCAGCTGGGCAACATGTGGATTATCGACTTCCACGCAGTGGTAGCCTTCATCCTCAAATAGCATGGCTAAACTTAAGCGGACTTCTTTGCGATCTTCGATCACCATGATACTGCTCATTAACTAAGCGCTCCTTACTTCTATTCCAACAACACATCACGCCAACAAACGATGACCTTACTGTAATCTAGAAATAACAACAAGTTGGATTATGTTTCTAATTATTTTGAAGAGGGAATTAGCACATTTAAATGCACACAATTGACAGGAGAAAGACGTTTTATGTGTAGCTCAAACGCAACACATAAAACGTTGGAAAGGACTATATGGTAAGGTCGATCACTAAATCTTGTTTTTGAAAAATAACTGTTTCTGACTGGTTGTTCATTGTCAGTTTCATAATAATAAAATGGTCATTTGGCGCGAGATTGAACCAAGGCAATGCCAAAGATGTCGCAGCATCTTGCTCACAGTTAAACAAATAGCGCATTTGCAACTGGCTTTCATGATGAGTGAGGCGAAACGCCTGCTTTTTCAAATTGCATAACCCATTTTCACTTTGAATTTGCCAACCTGTCGACATTGCAGCCAAGGTAGATTGATGAGAATCACCCTTGGCACCAAGCTGCTTAGCAATGAGCTGTGAGTCATGCACTGATGTTGTTTGTAATACCTCAACCTGATTTTCAACAACCGTCACATCTATATTACTGGCATGCACCTCATGGGCTTGGCTGAAAAAGCTTACGGCAAGACCTGCAAGTAAAACTAAATACCGCATCATAATTAAAACTCCCTTCTAAAACACTGGAATGAGCTGCTATTAAGGCTGCCGTAGTAATCGGGGCCATTAACCAGAGGGAATACAGGCGATAGGTTTTCATCCACACTGGTGTGATAGTGATAACCTAGACCATCATGGTCATGACCACTGTGTTCATCAAGGTATTCTTCACCTTGTGCTGTACACTGTGCATCATAGTAGTAATCTTCATAATAAATACCTGATACAGCAGGGCCATCGCCCGCGGTGAAAAAGTTAATAATGTCTGATGTTGCAGGGCCAGCCGTCACGTTTTCAACGCCTAAACTGATATTTTCTTCATCAATAAATTTACAGGTACGTTGGCCCTCGCTGCCACAGCCAGTTGCACTGTTTGCTGAATAATCACGCTTCTTCCAACAGCTTTTCGCAAGCACGTCTTTACTATGATACGGGCCGTGAATTGGGTAACCATCTCCTGCGTAACCATAAATCGGGGAGTGTCCTTTGCCTTCATCGCCGAGCTGTTGTTTTAAGCACGCGTTATAACTATGGTGGTGGTACATGCCGTTGCCTGAGTGGCCATTGCATACATCCATTGCGGCAGAGCGAAATGGTAGAGCAAAGTTATTCCAAATATCTTGGTTGTTGTAAGAGCTGGCATCAGACCAATTGTAAATGGGCACGCCGTTAACCCAGAGCCCAACAGGGCCAAGGCCTGTCTCACACTCTGTTTGTGTTGGGGTCGGGTTATTTGGAAAGGTTAGCGCCATGCCTGATTGAGACTCAGGGCATGCAGCACCCGCTTGTGGCCACCATCCATCGCCGCCTGTGTTACCGCAATTTGCTGTCAACCCAATATCTTGGCCGTAATCAATTTGCTGATTGAGGCTCAATACTTGGCCATTGGCATAAGCCGCTGCAGGTTTGCTTTGATAAACCGTCAGCACTTCATCGGTCACAACTACTTTGTAATTTGGAGTGGCATTGGTGGTTACTGTTGTTGACGTGCCATTGTCTTGCACAGACAGTACATTCACTTCTACAAACGCACCACTATCCATCATATAACTTGATTGTTCATTGTGTTTATTAACAATCCAGCCGTCATTACTAAGCGCACTTAATTGACTGTCTAAATAGAAAAAGTCTGTTGGTAGGGATGCGCCACCTGATATCAAGTCAGTTTGCTCTGAAATATCATTTTGTAAGTCATAAAAAGCGCGCGTACCATCAAGGTACTCAATGAGCTTATAACGGGCATTACGAATGGTGAAGGCTTCTTCATTTTGCGAAAAAGCGGTTTCACGCAGTGGTGTTGCGTTGGCATCATTAAGTAAATTGTTAAAGGGTAAGCTGTCGTGAATGGCCACTTCTTCTTGGCCTGCTATAGCCAAAATAGTGCTGAAGAAATCGGTGCCGTTTAATACATTGGCTTCACGTTGGCCTTGACGCGTGACATTTTTGCCCGACACTATCATAGGTACGCGGATGCCACCTTCACTAATATTATTTTTACTGCCAGATAAGTCTGAACCTCTAAAGCGCGCTTGTGTTGGTGTGCCGTTATCACCAATAAAAATCACCACGGTATTATCGCGTGTAGCTTGATCTAAACTATTTAACAAACGGTTTATTTCACTGTCTAGCGCCTCTACTGCTGCGAGATAATACGCGCGAGGATTAGCTTCAATATCAGCTTCATCACCACTCAAGTTGCGGCTATGTAATTCATTTGGCGGTAAATGAAAGGGGGTGTGGGGAGCGTTGTAACCCATCCATAAAAACCACGGGGTAGTTTGTTGATTTAGCCAGTCGATTGCCAAATCGGTTAGTACGGTAGTGGCGTATTCGGTTTGTGGCAGGGTTTGCCCATTTGTGGTTAATTCCCAGTTATAGTAATCGCTGACGGCGCCATTAAAAATGCCAGCGTAATAATCTAGGCCAAATGCGGCTGGGTGACTGCTGTCGCCACCTAAATGCCATTTGCCAATCTTTGCCGAGGCATACTCTGCGGTATCAGGGTGATTTTTTAACGCTTGTGGTAGTGACGTTTCACTTAGGCTCAGTTCGTCACCCGGTGCTAACACTTGAGTACGTGTGCCATATTTACCGGTAAAAATGGTGGAACGAGTTGGTGAACAAACTGGGTTTACCCACAAATTCTCAAACACAATGCCTTGTGCTGCAATTTCATCAATAGTTGGGGTACTTGGTAAGTCGGTAGAGAAGCTGTATTGGTTAGACGAATCTTGACCCAAGTCGTCGGCAATGATCAGTAATACATTCGGTTTGTTTGTATTAACTTGCGCTGACACATTAACTGAAAACGTGTCGCTCACCGAAAGCCCAGCAGGGTCGCTGGCAGTTACGGTGACATTAATCTCGCCAGTTTGATTTGGGTTGCCAGACAAAATTAAGCCATCAGATGTTAAGCCTGAATCCGTCGGCGTAATCGCGACTTGAAAAGTCAGCATATCACCATCAGGATCGCTAAAGGTGGTATTGTTCTGGCTCATATCAAAGTTAAAGTTTTGGTTTAACGTTGCACTTTGATCGGCAATTGGATTTGCCACTATCGGCGAGTTATTTTCATTTGGTTCAACCACATACAATACAAAACTAGTTGAATCAAACAATCCACCATCATCGGTTGCTGTGACAGCAATGGTGTATTCGCCTGTTTGGTTTGGCACTCCAGATAAATGCGTTCCGTTGAATGTTAAGTCATCATTAGTTGGAGTGATTTGCACACTGTAAATCAGTATTTCACTATCAAGATCTTCAAAAGTAGTGCCGTTTTGAGTGACGTCGAAATTATAATTCTCACCAATATTCACTGACTGATTACTAATACTGTTGGTAAGTTTTGGTGCACCGTTAATGTTCAGCAAAAAGTTATCATTTGCTGATAACCCGTTAGGATCAGTCGCTGTTACGGTGAAAGTGATTGTTTGCGCAAGCGCCGGTGTGCCAGATAAAACACTGCCGTTTAATGTAAAGTCATTGGTTTGCGGTGATGTGCTAAATGCATAAGTGAGTTCATCACCGTCAGGATCAACAAAGGTTGTACGATTTTGACTGATATCAAGTGAAACGTTTTGACCAAGGTTAATTAACTGATCAGGAATACTTTTGGCTGTTTGTGGCGCACCATTAATGGTCAGTAAGTAGCTATCGCTTGCCGTTAAACCACTGGGGTCACTTGCTGTTACAGTGATGGTAATGGCTTCAGTTTGTTCCGGTGTGCCGGATAACACAGTACCGTTTAAGGTAAAGTCATTTGTTTGCGGTGATGTACTAAACGAGTAAGTAAGTTCATCGCCGTCTGGGTCGGTGAAGGTTTGCCCCCCTTGAGAGAGATCAAATGAATACTGCTGTGATTGGTTGGTTGTTTGATCAGTAATCGCGGTTGCCAATTGTGGGGCTTGATTTGTAACCACAGGCGGGGTGACGTCGTTATCGGTATTACTTTCGCTGCTGCCTCCGCCACAGCCAACAAGCGTTACGCTTAAAAAACTTATTGTGAATAGAGTATTGAATTTATAAAGCACAACGCACCTACCTTATTTCAACTTCAGTGTTATTGCATTCAAAAAACTGAAGTATTGAATTTAAAAAATCATTAATAAAGTGTTAAGCAATAGAGTATAGAAGACAAGTAGGCTGGGAGTTCAACAGCGTAAATGTTATGTAAAGATTTTGTTGGTTTGTAATGGTTTGTAAAGAGCGTTTAAAAATGTATTTTGATAGTTTATAAAGTCGGCTAACCCAGTTTATTTTTCAAATGTTTACGGTATTGCTCGCCAATTGGAATTTCTATCTCGTTTAGCTCTAAATACTGGTGCGCATAAGCGCTAATATGATCAACATTAACAATAAACGAGCGGTGCACACGGGCAAAATTTTCAGGCAATTGGCTTTCAAACGCGCTCATACTGCTTTTGATAATATGGCTGCCATCACGCAGGAAGATTTTTATATAATCTTTTAACCCTTCTATATACAAAACGTTTTCAAACACAATGCGTACTTGCTTACGGTTTTCACGCACAAACATCGCATTTGGCGTTTGTTGCGTTGGCACATTTGGTTCAGCGTGATGTAAGTTAGTTATGCGCTGTTTAAACTTTTCAATGGCTTTAAAAAAGCGTGAAAATACAATGGGTTTTAATAGGTAATCCACAGCATCGAGCTCAAAGCCTTCTATAGCATAGTCGCGATACGCGGTAGTAAAAATCACATAGGGTTTATGCGCAAGGTTTTGATAAAAGTCAGTGCCTTTTAATACCGGCATTTCAATGTCTAAAAACAATAAATCAACGCTTTGGTTTTGCAAGAGTTGATGTGCTTCAATGGCGCTGCTGCAGCTGGCAACGAGTTCAAATTCAGCAAACTGCGCCAAGTGCATTTCAATCAGTTCGCGGCCAAGTGCTTCATCATCCACAATGATGCAGCGATAGCGTGTTTGTTGAGTTTGAATTGCCATACTTACTTTGTTTCCATGTTAAGAGTGAGGGTAGCCAAATAGCTATTTTTGGTATGTTCAATGGTCAGTGAAAATGCGTTAGGGTAGAGCATTTCCAATTGCTTGGTCATATTGGTTAAGCCCACACTGGGCGAATCGTTACTGGTTTTACTGTGCTCTGGAATTGAGTTCTTAACCTCAAAGGTGATTGCATCACGATTTGAAGTTAAAACAATGTCGACAAACGCGGTATTTAGCTCATTACTGGTGCTGTGTTTGCAAGCGTTTTCTACCAAGTTTAATAACAGCAAAGGGGCGATGGTATGGGGATAATTTATCTCGCTTGAAAAGCTCACCTTGAGCGTGTCTGACTTACGAATGCACTCTAAATCAAGGTAGTTTTGTATAAGTGTAATCTCACTATTAAGCGACACATAGCGCTCGTTACAGCGATATACCACGTAATCTAAAATATCAGCCAGCTTTTCAATTACTAAAGGTGTTTGGTCGGATTTTTTCAGTGCCAATAAATACAAATTGTTAAGCGTATTAAAAATAAAATGCGGGTTTAGCTGGTTTTTTAAAGCGGCTAATTCGGCTAAGTTTTTCTGCTCTTTTAACTCCAAAATATAGCTTTGCTTTTTGTAAAACTGCCTTGCCATTAATACCGCCGTTGGGAAAAACAGTTGTGGCATTTTCGAAAAGACAATGTATTTCAATGCCCAAAAGCTAAATAAACGATACTGAATACCTTGGTCCTGCGTAACATACAGCAAATTTTGATAGGTCTCTGGGTAACTCGGTTCAATATAAAAATAGCGCACTGCAATCACCCAGTACGCACCAAGTAAAAGTACACCCAATAACGCGGCGATAAAAAGGGGCGTTTGGTCTTTATCAAGCAGTTTGGGCACTAAGAACTTTAAGGTTACAAATGCAACTACGGCTTGCGCAAACACAATGCTGCCGATGGTTTCTATTATTTCTTTAAATGATGCGTAGTTTTCCCAGTGTGGCCCCATATTCAGTAAAAACACCAATATCCAAAACGCTAACAGCCAAATACGTGTGCTGGTAAGCGTTGTTATGGAGTTGCTTGCTTTATTTAGTTTATTCAACATCTTAGTTTGGCAGCTCTGAATCTACTTGGTATCGCTTTCACTATATCTCAATACTAAATCAAAGGGCTAGTGTGTAGACAAACGCATCGTTACTGTCGACGAAAATAGCTTTTCTATCGCTTTTTATAAAAACGCTCATTTCAACAATTTAATCGCTAGTTGTAAGCGATTGGTCGAGTAAATACATACGCGCAAGAAAACCCATAACACTGAGTCTTACTTTTAATAGCAGGACATTATTATGCGTTTACTCATCACCCTTTTTATTTTAACCACACACATCGCGTTTGCTGATGACAGACAAGCCGCCCTTGAAGCATCACATGCAAAAGCAGCAAGCGTGCAAAACCAAAAAGCCATTTTGGTGACTGGTGCAAGTTCTGGCATTGGCCGAACAATCACTGAAACGTTAGCACGCCAAGGACACTTTGTATTTGCTGGCGCACGCAAGCAAAAAGACATTGATGCATTGAACCAACTGACAAATGTGCAAGCAATACGGTTAGATGTAACTATTCAGTCAGATATCGATGCAGCAGTAAACACAGTTAAAGCGTCGGGCAAGCAGCTTCATGGCCTTGTTAATAATGCAGGGGTTGCGGTGTTTGGCCCATTAATTGAAATCCCCGAGCGCGACATTGATTTTCAAGACAACGTAAATGTAATGGGGCCATATCGAATCACCAAGGCGTTTGCGCCATTAATCATCGAAAACAAAGGGCGCATTGCAAATATCGGTTCTATCTCAGGGTTGATGTCGAGCACCATGTTCGGCCCTTACAGCATGACAAAGCATGCCATCGAAGCATTTAGCGAAGCGCTCTCAGCAGAAATGCGTAAGTTTGGTGTGAAAGTCAGTGTTATTGCGCCTGGAAATTACAATTCCAATATTATGAAAAACCTGAAACGTCGCTTGGAAAAACAAGGGCATCATTTTGCCAATTCGCGCTATCAGGATGAATACAAACGTTTTGCCAAATTTACTAACCCTGATCGTAGCCGTTTTAAAGCGCCCGATGATGTTGCCAATGCGGTTGTGAAAGCCCTATTCGATGAAACGCCCCATTTGCGCTACCTAGTGGTGCCCAACGAGCAAGAGGCTATGTTGCCAATTAAAAACACGCTCAAAAAAGTAGCAGAGCTTAATGCCTCACATGCGTTTACGTTCGATAAAAAACAGATGTTGGCGTGGCTGTCGCACGAAATAGACAAAGCAAATCAGTAGCGTGTAAGGAGTGATAGCATGACCAGCCAAACACGTAAATTGAGTATTTCAGGTTTATTAAACACCTTATCGCAGGTTAAATCGAACGAGCAAACCGCCACACTCGCGGCATTTATTATGGCGTTTATTTTAATGGCGGCGTATTTTGTGCTTCGCCCAGTGCGAGACGCCCTTGCCAGCGATTGGAGCGACAGCGAGGTGAGCTTTTTATGGAATATGCAGTTTGTTATTAGCTTAGTGATTGTTTCGGTTTATGGCTTTGCGATTGATAAGCTCAAGTTTAAGTACATAGTGCCAACCGTTTATAGCTTATTTGCAGGCAGTTTTATCGTGTTTTATTTGTTAATGCCGCTGTTTTCCTCCGCTGTGTTGATTGAAAAGGCCTTTTATGTGTGGGTGAGCGCATTTAGCTTATTTCACATTTCGGTGTTTTGGAGCTTTATGTCCGACACCTTTAATCAAAAACAAAGTACGCGTTTATTTCCCGTAATCGCAGCGGGCGCGAGCGCTGGGGCGATTATTGGCCCGTCTATTCCATCACTTTTTGGCAGTGTATTAGATGAAGGGCAGCTTATGTTAATTGCCGCATCGGCCTTAATGCTGGTGGTGCCTCTTACTTTATACATTTACCGTTTAAAGCATACGCAACTTCACAATACGCAGCATAGCTTTGATGCAACAACCTCATCATTAGCACAAGGCTGGGCAAGCGGGTTTAAATCACTCGTTTCAAATCCAAAACTGTTAGGCATTGCCGCATTTATTTTGCTCTATGTATTTATAGGCTCATTTATTTACTTTGAACAAAAACAACTACTGGCGCCGTATTCGCGGGCAGAGCGCACACAAATATTGGCAAGCATTGATTGGTTTGTGAATGTGCTGACCTTTGTTATGGCATTTTTTGTCTCTGGGCGTTTGGTTAAAAAAGCGGGGCTAGGTGTGTCTTTGGCGCTAGTGCCACTTTTGTTAATGGCTGGTTTATTCATTTTGGCATTTGCGCCAAGCGTGATGGTGATTTTGGTGATTCAAATTGTGCGCCGCGCAGGTAACTACTCACTAACCCGACCTGCAAGGGAAATTCTGTTTACTCAAGTGACGGTAGATGAGCGCTTTAAAGCAAAACCGGTAATTGATGTAGCTGTTTATCGCGGCGGCGATGCGGTAAGTGGCATGTTATTCGCGGGGTTAACCGATGGCTTAGGACTTGGATTATTTGCAGTTTCACTGGTGGGGGCGTGTATCGCATCACTTTGGGCATTTTTTGGTTTTTTGCTCGGAAGAGGGTATGCGAATCCAGATTTATCAAAAACAGAGAATGCTGAATTATCATCATTAGCTGCAAGCCGTTCAAATGCTTAAAGAGTGTGAACCAAAAACTTTTAAGGAGAAAAGATGCACGTTAAATACCTTATGCTGATGATGGTTTGTATGAGTTTTTCATGTATTGCTTATGAACCGCTCTCACTCTCTCGATTACAAACACTGTTAACTGAGCCTAATCGCTCAGATGTTGATAAACAGCACGATGCAAATAGAAAGCCAGCCCAAATAATGCGTTTTGTTGGCGTTGCCAGCGGGCAGAACATACTTGATATTTACGCTGGTGGGGGTTGGTACAGCGAACTTTTCGCCCGCGCTGTGGGAGAGCAAGGTAAAGTCTATGCACATAACGATACGCTTACTTGGCGCTTTGGCAAAAAAGAGATGTTGGCGCGCTCTAAGCGCCAAACGCTCAAAAATATGATGCGTTTTGACCAGGTCGCAATAAACGAGATTCCGTTGCCTTCGTCAAGCATTGATATTGCGTTTATGGGCATTAACTATCACGACTTATTTTTCACCCATCGAAATCGCAATGGTGAACGGCAAATTATGCGCGATAAGATTGTGGATTATCGAGAGGCTTTTAGCCATATAAAAAACTTACTTAAACCAGAAGGTGAGCTGATCATTATTGATCATCATGCCAAGGCGGGTTCTGGTTATGACGCTGCTAATGATTTACACCGAATTGACGCAAATATAGTGAAGTATCAGCTGCAATCACTGGGGTTTGTTTTAAAAGAAGAAGCCTTTTATTTGCAAAACCCAAACGATGATTTGGAACAATCGGTATTCGCGAAAGGTATTCGAGGTAAAACCAGTCGTTTTATTTTAAAGTTTGGTAAAGCAGAGTGATATTAGTGTTGGCAACAGTGGTTATTTAATAGTGGTTATTAAAAGTGCATATACAAAAGTAATGCCGTACATCAGCATTACTTTTATAAGGTGAGTACTCAGGCGATTAAAGTAACTAGCCGTTACTTTAATCGTAATTGAATAAACTCAGCGAGTTTATCAACTGCGTGCGACTCTTCGCTTTGTTTGATTAAGCTAATACCTACTTCACCAAGTTCTGGTAATTGACTGGTGGATTTTGCCCAGTTTAAGTCGTTTGGTACCGTGTGTTTGGCAAGTACTGTAATGCCAAGGTTTTCTTTTAATGCAGCGCTAATGCCAGCAAGGTCGGCGTTGGTATATACAATACGCCATTTTAATCCGGCTTTTTCCAGTGCTTCAATAGCGCGGCGGCGATAAATACAGCCTTCTTCTGCGGCAATCAGATTAACCACTTCGGTATTAATGTTATTTACATCACCTACCCAAACTAGCTCATCATCCATAAAAATAGGGTATTTAGACTGCTCAGGGCCTTCCAAAAGTGCCAATATTAAATCGTATTGTTCGCGGTTATCGCTGTGGCGTAGTTTTTTACTGAGCTCTGACTTTACCTCTAGGGCAACATCAGGGTAGAGGCTTACAAAATCACCAATAATGGCAGGCAACACCGTTGCTGCAAATTCGCTTGGAATACCCAAACGCACTTTACCTGCTAATACTTCAGAGCTAAAGGTTTGCAAAATGGTGTCGTTTACTTGAAGCAGTTGCTTTGCTAGCGGCAGTAAAATCTCCCCGTGCTGGTTAAGTACTTGGCGCTGGCCTTGCTTTTTAAACAGCTTATTACCTAATAACTCTTCTAAACGCTTAATCTGCAAACTCACAGCAGGTTGCGATAAACCAAGCAATTCACCGGCTTTGGCAAAACCGCCAACCTCAACCACTGTGATTAAGGTGCGCAAGCTATCGGTTGGGATATTTTTCATAAAGCACTCCACACATTACATTTTGAAATTTATTTTTGTTTAATGATTAGTATTATTTATCAATTTATAAAAAAATACAATTTGATTGTTGCAAGGTGGCCTAACATAATTTTGATTGTTAATTTTCACTGGAGATTGGGCATGACAATACAAGTGCCTCACCTATTTGGTAGCCATCAAAATGCATACACGGGCGCAAACGAATTTGCGCAAATGAACGACCGCACCATTATTGATGTGACGGGCAGCGCTGCGTTACCGTATTTACAAACACTTATTTCCAGTGATGTACGTCATTTAACTGTGCCGGGAATGGGGCTTCGTTGCACAGCAAAAGTAAATGGCAATGAGATTGCGCTTGAGCTTTACTACTTTACTGAACTGGCGTTTCGTATTTTTGTTGATAACGATATTGCACCTGCTTTAGTTGCTGCGCTAAGTGAAGGGGAAGAGTCGCACGATATTGATGTGATCACCCGTAATGACTTACGCATATTAGCGCTGCGTGGTGATAACGCCTTTAAGAGCTTGTTAAGTGAATTTTCACTAACCGCAGGTATTATTTTAACCGGTGAGCAACAGCGATACGCGCGCCAAGCGGGTAATGTGTTTTTAACGGCAACCCATTTAGAAAGTCACAAGGGCTTTGAGCTAGTCGCAAAAAGCGACGAACTCGCTAAATGGCAAAGTCGATTTAATGCACTAGGCTTTAGCGAGCAAGCAGAATTACTAGTTTAAGCAAAGGCTTAACAAACTTAATGGCGGTTAGATTGACCGCTATTTTATATTTAGCGTTGTAATCAATTTAATAAATAAAAATTATTGAAATAAATTAATTACATAATGCGTAAAACTTATAACTTTTCTGGGTGCGAAAGCCATATTGTTTCGGTATAATCGCCGCCCATGTTATTCCCTCAACCGGACAATTGTCCTGTTGAAGCCACGCCGCACCTTGTGCGGGTAGATTTGAAAGTGTAGGAATATTATGACTTCAAAAACTGTATTACACGCCAAGCATCTTGAAGCGGGTGCAAAAATGGTTGATTTCCACGGCTGGGAAATGCCAATCAACTATGGTTCACAAATCGAAGAGCACCACGCTGTTCGTCAAGATGCCGGTATGTTCGACGTGTCACACATGACAATTGTTGACGTTAAAGGCGAAGATGCAAAACCTTTCTTACGTAAACTAGTAGCAAACGATGTAGAAAAACTACAAGTTGCTGGTAAAGCGTTATACACAGGTATGCTTAACGCCGAAGGCGGTGTAATTGACGACCTTATCATTTATTTCTTCACTGAGACTGAGTACCGCCTAGTGGTTAACTCAGCAACACGTGAAAAAGACTTAGCACACATTGGTGCGGTTGCAGCTGACTATAAAGTAGAAGTTACTGAGCGCCCAGAGTATGCAATGATTGCCGTACAAGGCCCGAATGCAAAAGCAAAAACGGCAACAATTCTTGACGAAAATCAACAAGCTGCCGTTGAAGGTATGAAACCATTCTTTGGTGTGCAAGCGGGTGATTTATTTATCGCAACAACTGGCTATACTGGTGAAGACGGTTATGAAATCGTTGTTCATAACGACGGTGCAGAAGCGTTATGGCAAGCACTTTTAGACGCAGGCGTACGCCCAGCAGGTCTTGGTGCACGTGACACGCTACGTTTAGAAGCAGGTATGAACCTATACGGCCAAGATATGGACGAAACGGTATCACCACTTGCAGCGAACATGGCTTGGACACTGGCTTGGGAACCTGAAGATCGTGACTTTATCGGTCGTGAGGTGGTTGCTAAGCAGCGCGAAGAAAAAAGCACTGACAAACTTGTTGGTTTAGTGCTTGAAGAAAAAGGCGTACTACGCGCTGGTCTTAAAGTAATTGTTGACGGTGGCGAAGGTGTGATTACTTCTGGTACATTCTCACCTACACTAGGCCACAGTATTGCCCTTGCGCGTGTGCCACGCTCAACTGGCGACACTGCACAAGTTGAAATGCGTAAAAAGCACGTTGACGTAAAAGTTGTAAAACCTTGCTTTGTACGCAATGGTAAATCAGTAATCTAAATCGATATGGGGTATTAATACCCCTTAGTACCAATTTTGGTATAACAAAATTAAACCGAAGGATTTATAAGAATGAGCAATATCCCTGCCGATTTAAAATATGCATCTTCACACGAATGGGTTCGCGCTGAAGGTAATGGTGTTTACTCAGTAGGTATCTCTGAGCACGCACAAGAGCTATTAGGTGATATGGTTTTCGTTGACCTACCAGACGTAGACGACGAAGTAGATGCAGGTGAAGACTGTGCAGTAGCAGAATCTGTAAAAGCAGCGTCTGATATTTACGCACCAATCTCAGGTACTATCGTTGAAATCAACGAAGAACTAGAAGATTCTCCAGAAACAGTTAACTCAGACCCTTACGGCGACGGTTGGTTATTCAAAATCAAAGCATCTGACGAGTCAGAACTTGATAACCTACTAGACGCAGAAGGTTACGAAAATTCGATCGACGAAGACTAATTCTTCGTATAACGAATTACAGTGAAAAGCTCCAATTTTGGAGCTTTTCATGTTTTTACACTCAGTAAATATTTAAATCTTTTATTTAAAGATAAAAATTTTAAATATTTATTAAATTTTTGATTAGTAAAGCCAATCATTTAGCTCATTTATAGTGCGCTGATGAAAAGCTGCCTAACCGTACTGAGCACACAGTATTGTTAGCTAGTCGTGTATGTAAATGCCATAGGAAGTTAGACACATGTCAAACGTAAAATCGCTTGAACAACTTGAGCAAAAGCAAGATTTTATCCGCCGCCATATCGGTCCGGACGCAAACCAGATTTCAGCAATGCTAGCTGAGCTGGGCGTATCAAGTGTTGAAGAGCTTATGAACGAAACCGTGCCTGCAAGTATTCGTTTAGAGCAAGGTCTTAGCATTGGTGAAAGCCGCACTGAAGTTGAAACGCTTAGCTACTTAAAATCAGTAGCAAGCAAAAATAAGATTTTTAAATCTTATATTGGTCAGGGCTACCACCCAACGCACACACCTAACGTAATTTTACGTAACGTGTTAGAAAACCCAGGTTGGTACACAGCATACACGCCATACCAGCCAGAAATCGCGCAAGGTCGTTTAGAGTCACTGCTTAACTTCCAAACGCTTTCAATGGATTTAACAGGTTTAGATCTTGCGTCTGCGTCATTACTTGACGAAGCAACTGCTGCTGCAGAAGCAATGGCACTTGCTAAGCGCGTATCGAAAGCGAAAAAAGCAAACATCTTCTTTATTGCAGAAGACGTACACGCGCAAACAATCGACGTTGTTGCAACACGTGCAGAGCAGTTTGGTTTTGAGGTAGTTGTTGGCCCTGCAGCAGATGCAGTAAACCACGAAATCTTCGGTGCGCTTTTCCAATACCCGAGCACAACGGGTGAAGTTGTAGACGTACAAGACCTAATCGCAGACGTACAAGACAAAAAAGCAATCGCATGCGTGGCAGCAGACATCATGTCACTTATTCTACTTAAAGCGCCAGGTAAACTAGGCGCAGACGTAGTATTAGGTTCTGCACAGCGCTTTGGTGTACCTATGGGTTACGGTGGTCCTCACGCGGCGTTCTTCGCAACACGCGATAAGTACAAGCGTTCACTACCTGGCCGTATTATTGGTGTTTCTAAAGACCGTTTAGGTAACGATGCACTACGTATGGCAATGCAAACACGTGAGCAGCACATCCGCCGTGAAAAAGCGAACTCAAATATCTGTACTGCACAGGTGTTACTTGCAAACATGGCTGCGTTCTACGCGGTTTACCACGGTGCAGAAGGCCTACGCACAATCGCATCACGCATTAACCGTTTTGCCAGCATTTTAGCAACAGGCTTAAAAGCAAAAGGCGTTACGCTTAAGCACGATACTTGGTTTGACACCATCACAGTAACCAGCAACAAAGATGAAGTTGTTGCACGTGCAGAAGCAGCAGAGATTAACTTTGCTAAAAACCACGACGGTGAATTCTCAATTTCAGTTAACGAAACGACAACACGTGAAGACGTTGCTGAATTATTCGACATCATCCTAGGCGCAGGCCACGGTCTTGACGTTGCAGCACTTGATGCACAAGTAACAGCTGACAACATCACAGGTATTCCAGCAAGCCTAGTACGTGATGACGAATTCTTAACGCACCCTAATTTCAACAGCTACCACAGCGAAACTGAAATGCTGCGTTATATCAAGCGCCTAGAAAACAAAGACTTAGCGCTTAACCACTCAATGATCTCGCTTGGTTCATGTACTATGAAACTAAACGCGACCGCTGAGATGATCCCAATTACTTGGCCTGAATTTGCAAACATGCACCCATTCTGCCCGCTAGACCAAGCAGAAGGTTACCAAGTAATGATCAACGAGTTACACGACTGGTTAGTTGATGTAACTGGTTACGATGCAGTATCAATGCAGCCTAACTCAGGTGCGCAAGGTGAATACGCAGGTCTTATCGCAATTCGTAAATACCACGAGTCACGCGGCGAAGGTCACCGTAATGTGTGCTTAATCCCAAGCTCTGCACACGGTACTAACCCTGCATCTGCACAAATGGCAAGCATGAAAGTTGTGGTTGTTGAGTGTGATAAGCAAGGTAACGTTGACGTTGCTGACCTTAAAGCAAAAGCAGAAGAAGTTTCAGAAAACCTATCTTGTATCATGATCACTTACCCGTCTACCCACGGTGTATTTGAAGATACAATTAAAGAGATTTGTGACATCGTTCACCAGCACGGCGGCCAAGTTTACATGGACGGCGCGAACATGAACGCACAGGTTGGCGTAACTAGCCCAGGCTTTATCGGTTCTGACGTTTCGCACCTTAACCTACACAAAACATTCTGTATTCCACACGGTGGCGGTGGCCCAGGTGTTGGTCCAATCGGTGTTAAATCGCACCTTGCACCATTTATGCCTAACCACAGTGTTATTAACGTACCGGGTACAACTGAAGGTAACGGCGCAGTATCAGCAGCACCTTACGGCTCTGCAGCAATTCTACCGATTTCATGGGCATACATTGCAATGATGGGTTCGGAAGGCCTTAAGCAAGCAACTGAAACAGCGATAATCAGTGCAAACTACCTAACTGAAAAGCTAAGCGAACATTACCCAATTTTATACCGCGGCCAAAACAACCGCGTTGCACACGAATGTATTGTTGACTTACGCCCTCTTAAAGAAAGCTCAGGCATTTCTGAAATGGACGTAGCAAAACGCTTAATGGACTACGGTTTCCACGCACCAACAATGTCGTTCCCAGTAGCGGGCACGCTAATGATTGAGCCAACTGAATCAGAAAGCAAAGTAGAGATTGATCGTTTCATCGAAGCAATGATCTCAATCCGTAAGGAAATTGCAAAAGTTGAATCAGGCGAGTGGACAGTAGAAAACAATCCATTAGTATTTGCACCGCACACGCAAGCTGACGTACTAGGTAACGAGTGGGAGCGTGCATACGACCGCTTCTACGCGGCATTCCCAGTACCAGCGGTAGCAAAAGACAAGTTCTGGCCAACAGTAACACGTATTGATGACGTGTTCGGCGACCGTAACTTGATCTGTTCATGCCCTGCGGTTGATACGTATCGTGATGAGTAAGTCTTTGACTTAGTTATAGAATGTAATAAAAAGCAGCCTTATGGCTGCTTTTTTTGTTTGGGGAATTGGGGTAGGATGTTGTAGAAAAGATTTAGGTTTTTGTATATCAGTTAGAGTGATTATGCTGTTGCTTTAATTGAGTCGAAGAACAGTAATGTGACTTACTTTACTGTTAATGAAACCTATGAATTTAAGAGGGAACTATAGTTAGATGCAGTTTGTTAAAAATGGACCCGAAGTACCTGAAAAATTACTCCAAGCACATGAAGAAGGCAAAGTGGTCTTTTTTTGTGGTGCCGGAATTTCATTCCCTGCTGGATTACCAGGCTTTGGCGGATTAGTTTGGAAGCTGTATGAAAAAATGGGGGTAACTCCTGATGCTGTGCAAGAACAAGCTTTAAAAGCTGGGCAATTTGATACAGCTGTGTCGTTATTGGAGGCTGTAAAACAAACTAACGAATGGCGGAGGGACGTTCGTCAGGAAATGGCTAAGCTTTTAGAGCCTGATTACTCACTTACCAATGCGACATCTACTCACCGGGCACTGCTTCAACTGTCATTAACTAAGGATAAGAAAACTAGATTAATAACGACAAATTTTGATCGTATTTTCGATAAGGCTGGTGAGCAAGAAAAGTTGAATTATCCAGTGTATAAAGCTCCATTGCTGCCAGTGCCCAAAAATAGGTGGAATGGTTTAGTTTACTTACATGGCCTTTTACCAGAGCCATTGAACAGCGCTGAGTTAGATCATTTGGTAATTTCAAGTGGTGATTTTGGTTTAGCTTATTTGACAGAGCGTTGGGCTGCCAGATTTGTGAGCGAGTTATTTCGTAGCTATACCGTATGTTTTGTTGGTTATAGTCTAAATGATCCGGTACTTCGTTATATGATGGATGCTCTAGCTGCTGATAGGCTACTTGGTGAGTCACCACCGGAAATGTTTGCTTTTGGAGAATTTAAGAAAGGCAAATTTGACGATGAGTATAAGCAGTGGAAAGCAAAAAATGTTACACCAATTTTATATAAGAGTTTTCAAAAACATTATTACTTACATAAGACGTTAATAAATTGGTCAAATACTTATAAAGATGGCCTTAGTGGCAAAGAACAAATAGTCGCTACTACTGCACCATTTAAACCAACTAGTTCGGACTACTATAATGAATATGCAAGGAAATTAGCTTGGGCCCTAAGCGATCCAAGCGGTATTCCAGCAAAGACATTTTCAAACCTCATTCCATCACCGCCATTAAGTTGGTTGTCAGTTTTAGACACTATCGAATTAAAAGGTGAAGAATTAAATCGTTTTGGAATCTTCGATTCTGGTATCAAACCAGAAGCAACGTTCAGTTTATTTTGTCGCCCAGCAAGAAGCTCGCAATCACCTTTAATGGCTTTATCTCATTCCTCTTATATCGAGCCGCAGTGGGATAATGTTATGCGAGGCCTTAGTAAATGGCTTGTATGTCACCTTAATAATCCTGAACTGGTTTTGTTTCTTCAAAAGAGAGGTGGAGTGTTAAATAGTCAACTTCATTTTTTGATTGAAAAAGAGATATCGGAACAAATAAAACAGAAAAAAGATGGGAACAACGCATATTTTGAAGAGTTAATACGAAAAAGTAGTGATGCAGTTTTAAGTGAGGAAATGTTAACAGTTTGGAATTTAGTTTTAGCTGGTTACTGTGCTCATTCTCCCCATCATCACAACCTTTATAGTTGGGCTGATGAATATAAAAATACAGGAATTACACCTGCATTAAAAAGTAAACTTAGAAAAGCTTTAGCTCCAGTAGTTACTTTTAGAAAACCATTAAACTCATTGGGCGAAGAGTATAGAGATGGACTGAAAAAGTATCTTGATTGGGAGGTTGATCTTAGCACCTCATTTGCACATTCTGCTGTTGAGCATATAGCAAGGGTTGATACGTGGGGCTCGGATATATCTTCAATCTTTTATGACGTAAATGCATTGTTGATTGAGCTGATGGAATTAAAGTCAGCTCTTGGTGGGGTTGACGAATACACTGACTACACCTACATACATCAGCCGTCAATTTCTGAACACCCTCAAAATAAAGATTATAACAATTGGACTATTTTAATTGATCTTGTCAGAGACTCTTGGCTTTCGTTACTAGAAAAGGATGCCACCAAAGCAAAAAGTATAGTGTCAATTTGGTGGTTAACACCTTTTCCGATTTTCAAGAGGTTAGCATTTTTCGCTGTTTCTAAATTTGCTTTAATTACGGCAGCAGAGATTAATGGCTGGCTTGAACAAGAAGATGCAAGATGGCTTTGGAGTGTGTCTTCACAAAGAGAACTTTTGCAGTTACTACCGCACTTGGCTCAACGTTTTGATGCTGTAAATACGAGTCGTTTGTTGGCCAATATTTGTTTAGGGCCAAGGAGAGAGTGGTTTAAAGAGGGATTAACAGAAGAAGAGTTTGACCATTTAGTTATTAGAGAACAATGGTTGCGCCTCGAAAAGCTGAAACAGGCAGGCTTAGTCTTTGATGAAGAAGCTGAGCAAGTTTATCAAAACATTAAGCAAGAAAACCCCCAGTGGGAGTTGGACGAAGAGCAAAAAGAAGAGTTCCCATTCTGGATGGGAGATGGAAGTTACTATCGAGATACTTCGCCTAGCCCAACAAATGAAGCTGAACTAATAGAATGGTTGAAATCTAAACCAGATCACGATCATTGGGATGACGATGATTGGTCAATTCGATGCAAAAATAATTTTACTTTGGCTAAAAATGCACTCTTGGTGCTTGAAGAAGAAAATATATGGATACCTGAACGTTGGAGACAAGCGTTAAATGTTTGGACTGAGTCAAAGCGACTAAGTATTAAAGCTTGGCGATCTTTAGCGAATGTTTTTCTTGAAATGGATGAGCTCAAGTTAAAAGATATTGCGTGGAATTTATCACGGTGGTTAAAAAACAATACGAACTGTAGGGCTCTAAGGGAAGAGCAGTATTTTTCCTTTGTTGATAGATTATTAACCGCCCCATATGACTTTGAATATGATGAAGTTAATGACGTTATTACAGCAGCAATAAATCATCCCATAGGTATCACAACTGAAAGCTTATTTATTCGTTGGTATGAAGAAAAGCCTAACGATAATGCTGGGCTTGAAGATAAATATCGTGAACGATTTGAGATGTTAGTGACTAATGAAAGCGATGTTTATAATTTATCTAGGGTAATTGTAGTAACCAACGCACTGTCACTTTACAGAGTTTCACCCGAGTGGTCGAAACAACATATCTTACCGTTATTTAACTGGGAAAATAGGGATGTTGCGACTTTAGCTTGGAGGAGTTATTTATGGTCGCCAAGATTACATAAGTCGTTTTTAGTAAGTATCAAGTCAGAACTATTGGATACAGCTAATTTCTATGAAGATTTAGGTGAAACAAAAGAGCAATATTCAAGATTTTTGACTTATGTAGCTCTTCAAAAATATGAAGAGTTTAAAACAAAAGAATTAGCTTCAGCATTTAGTTCTTTACCAGAGAATGCACTATATGAAGTGGTTTCGTCCTTAAGCGACGCCTTGTCTAATTCAGGTGACAAGTATAGAGAGTATTGGAACCATCGTATTAAGAACTTTCTAATTAAAATATGGCCAAAAGAAATCAACCCTTCAGAGCAAACTGTTAATCAATTAGCATTACTTTGTATCAATGCTAAAGAATATTTTGAAGATGCTATGAAATTAATTAGACATAACTTAACAAGAATTGATAATACTGAATATATTGTACACTGTTTAAAATCAAGTGAAGTTATTGAATTATACCCTAAAGAAGCTTTGGTTTTCCTTGATACTTTACTCTGTGATGAACCTAATTTCGGACCTCCGTTTGAGCTAAAAGATTGTCTAAATAAAATTTTAGAGCAATCACCTGATTTGAGTGTCATGCAGGAGTATCAACGCCTTAATAATTTAATAAGACGTTTTGAATAAATCGAGGAATAACAAAGGAATAACAAAGACACCCACTCCAATTTGATGTGGCGCGTGGAGATTTTTTTGAGCTTAGTATTTTGCCTGTGGTGCCTGATCTTTGTTTTTGCATTCCTAATAAACTCGCGTTGGCGACGCTTCCCGCTCGCTTGTATGGTGAGTGGTTAAGTAACCTAATTTCAGCATAATATTTTACTTTTACGCAGCCATTTTGAGATATTATCGCGTTAGTTAATTACTTAACCTACTTTGTGTAAGGTGGGTTAATTGTGCTTAGCAACTTTTTAACCAGTTAACACACTGTTTATGGTAATCTTTGCTGGTATTAAGCTGGCTCTGTTTATCTTTGAGACAAGTATCAGGGTCTTACGTCTCAATTTTAATGGTTGAAATAATGGACTATCAAACTCTGCCTAAATTGGTTAGACGCTTGCTAAAAATAACGGCAAATGGCAATGTTACCTTGCCATCAAGACGTCAAATGTCCTCGAAATTATTTGCTTTGCTTGCGCTTGTACCTGGTATTACGAGTATGGTGATGGCAATTGCATTGAATCAAACAAGCGTAATCGCTTTTATCATTTCGGCTATATTCTTTTGTAGCATTTCATTGTTGCTATTCAGTCGAAAGCGAATATTGGAGTTTGATAGCGCCACCCAACAAGTTTATTTATCAACATCCCTTTGGCATTTTTTTCAAAAACGAAGTGCGATAGCGCCTTTTAATGCGCTGACATGCGAATTAACCAGCCTTGGAACGAAAGGCCCTTATCAAGTAACCGTGGCAGAACAAAAATATGTGTTAGATGACTACCAAGATGCTTACGCTTTATTGGCGTTTTTGTCTGCGCACTATAAGTTACCTGTAACAGAAAACATCTCAAATTGGCCGAACAAAACCCCACTTTGCTTTGATAATATAAAGGCCGCTGACATTAAGCCATTTGGCCAAACTGAAACACTCAGTAATAAACGCGATGTGTATATTGAAATATGGGATCGTAAATCAATCATTAAGTTTTCACTGCCCTTTTTCTTGTTTACCGTGCTCGGAGCATTGGTTAAGTACGGAGTGTTTTGATGTACTTTCAGAAACTATCTAATGATGAAGCGGTTTATCGCGTTACTGGTATTGCTAAGGTATTGTTAAGATTGCTGAGCTTAGTGTTTTTACTTGTTGGTATTGCAAGTGTGTTAGGTTCTGGTTCTGCTAGGTCATTACCGATTTGGGTGTCAGGTTTATTTTGTTGGCTGGGCTGGATTGGTGTGTTTGGCGGCTATATTTGTCGTATAAATTTAAGCTCGCAAACAATTCAGCTTAAGGCGAGTAATCTATACACCATTTTCGACCGTGTTTATCGCCTCGCAGATATAAAGGGCTTTAGAACAATGACTGCTCAAGCATCAACTCAGACGTACCGTGTTTATATGGTTTTAAACAATGGCACTCATGTTGCGGTGGCAAACCACAAAGAACGAGGTATAGCGTTAAATGTGTGCAAAAATATGGCAGAGTTTACTGGTAAACCCTATGAAAATAATTTGCCAGAGTTGTAAAGTTTATAATCAATAGAGTCAGAGTCGTTGATTTTGAGTTCTGATTCCGTTTATTTGTGATCAGCTAGAATCAATGGGTGATGCTTTTGACTTGTCTCATCACCCACTTAAATAGAAACACCTAGCCGTTACAGCTGTTGTTTAAACGCTGAATATTCGGCTACTGCTGTGGGAATAGACTTGTAGGGGTTGCTACCGTGATCGGCCTCTTTGGTAAATTGATATGCCCAAACTAAGTTCTTTGGCGCATTTTCATCGAGTGCTGCTATCAGCCCTTTAAATGAGCCTGTAATAATAGAAGGCTCTTGGTCACCCAAGGATAAGTAAAAGAACTTAGGAGTGCCTGCAAGCTTAAACAGATTATTTTTAAACTCTTTAACAACCACAGAATCGTCGTACCATGCAGCAGGGCTAAATGCGAAATAGGCGTTAAATAGCGAGGGTTGGGTGATCATGGTATACAACACAAAACTACCGCCTGCTGAATAACCGCTGAGAGCACGATCGTCTGATAATTTGTAACGACTTTCTAAATAGGGGAGGAGTTCAGTTTCTATAAAGGCTAAAAACGAGTCTGCACGGCCAAAGATCTCTCTGGCTGTTTCATTGGCCGGGCGTGCGTCTATATTCACGTCCTTTCTTGCAAATGGCGGCACCAAATCGCGGTTTCGAGTGTCTGTCCAAAATTGATTGGGTATTGCTACAACAATCGCGTCATCGTATTTTGTAACGGTTTCAGCCCATCGGTCTAAATTAAAATTTCCGTCGGTTTTAATCACTAGCGGGTAACTTTTTTGTGCATCGTGATTATCGGGTAAGCGAATAAAGACTTTTCTACTTTCACCTAATGCCTGTGAGTCAATCACAACATCTATGTAAGGTGATGTGTAATTATTAATATAGCGGGTATAGATGACGACAGGCGTTGCGAGTACTGCGAGCGCAACGAGGGTGAATGCAATTTTTAGTATTTTCATATTTTATTAATATCGGTACTGTTTTTATTTTAGTAATACCTGCTTGCATTTAGCTGTTCAAGGGACTGTTATTCTTTTGTTACAAAGAAACAATCAATGGGGTCACCAAATCCATGGGTGACTCCATTGATATATTTGATTTAAGCAAAAAACTCTTTAAGTGCTTTTAGAACAGCTTTTACTTTGTAAGATTGTTTTCTATCAATGGTTAACGCATATAAATTCAGGGGATCTAATTGCCAGTCTGGTAACACTTTTACAAGCATTCCTGCCTTGATTAAATGCTGGACTTCTAAATCAGGCAAAATAGCCATACCATACCCGGCTTGCACATGGCTGGTGAGCGCATTGATATCATTAAAGCGCATTCTATATTTAGGTTGATACTGAAATGTTTCGTTATTTGAATGAGTAAGACTGATATCCGAAAATTTTCCTTGGCTTAGGTGTTTTAACCAATAGTGTTTTTTCAGATCGCTTGGCAGAACAGGGTTACTGTGCTTTTGTAGATACTCAGGGCTCGCATAAATACTTTTAGCTAATTTTCCTAGTGAATGATAGATAAAGTTAGACTCTTCAGGCTCGCCTACTCTCACGGCAATATCAATGTGCTCTGCAACCAGATCAATACTTTTATCATTTGCTATGACAGTAATCGATAAGCCAATATTGTTATCCAGAATCTCCTTTAAGCCTTGCGCCAAAGGGTGAGATGCGATGCCTACTGTTGCAGAAATACGAATTTCACCTTCCAAAGAGTGCTTTACTTCGTAAATGGCATCTTCTGCATCTTCTGCAGCCATCAACATTCTTTTTCCGTGTTGATAGTAGCGCTCACCGGCTTCAGACAAACTAAGCCTGCGTGTTGAACGATATATTAGTGCAACTTCAAGCTCATTTTCTAACTGGGTAATGTATTGGCTTACTGCTGAAGGGGTCATACTAAGTGCTTCGGATGCTGCCCGCATACTGCCACATTCAATAACCTTACAAAAAATAGCCATTTGCTTTAGGCGATTAATGGATGAAATGCTCATTAAATTGACCAACTATTAAGTACAGCTTAATAAAATAATCAATTAATAGCATCTAATCAAATGATTGGTTAGTTATTATTATAAATTTACGAAATCACAAGCCATCACGTTAAGGCAAATCATGAAAATCAAACATTCAACTAGTAAGTTCTTGGCTGCAATCATCACCTCGGTGTCAATATTGAGTAGTGCTAGCGCCAATTCAACAACGTTAGAACTGTCAAAACAAGGTAACTCAATGAAAGCAATAGCAATTAAAGCACAAGATGCATTTTTTAAAGATTACAATGCAGAAGAAGTTAAAAAGTACTTCCGAGAGGATTATATTCAACATAATCCGCATGTTCCCACAGGGTTAGCACCGGTGTTAGGTTTTTTACCTAAATTAAAAGAGGCGGGCACAACTTATACAAACCATCGCCTGTTACAAGATGGTGAATTTATCATTATGCACAACACCTACAATAACGCAGAAGCGTTTGGTGCTAAAGAAGTGGTCACTTTTGATATCTGGCGCATGCAAAATGGACAAGTAGCCGAGCACTGGGATGCGATTGCGCCAATTGTTAAAGAAACCGCTAGCGGTAGGTCACAGTTTGATGGACCAACAAAGGTTGAAGACATTGATCAAACTGAGGCTAACAAAAAGCTTATTGCTAACTTTATGCAAGATGTTTTTTTCGGTAAAGCACCGCAAAAAATCACCGAATACATCAGCGCAAAGCAGTATGACCAACACAATACGATGGTTAAAGACGGTTTAGATGGCTTGAATGAAGCGCTTGCTTACCTCGCATCTCAAAACAATATGTTTGAGTACCATAAAGTTCACCGTATTTTTGGCGAAGGTAATTTTGTATTGACCCAAAGTGAAGGTCGCTGGAATGGAAAACCTCAGGCATTCTATGACTTATTCCGCGTGAAAGATGGTCAAATTGTTGAGCATTGGGATGTTATTCAAGAAATACCTGCGCAAATGGCTCATTCAAATACGATGTTTTAAATCAGCTAGTCAGTGGCGGCAGAGTCGTTGATTCTAAAGCTCATAACCTGCCCTGATTTCCGTTAACTTATTTTTTAGGTTCTGCGGGGCGATAGCAATCACTGGCTCGTTACCATTATTAGCTGCTACAGCAACTTGGTAAATAACAAAGAAATAACAAAGACATCCACTCTAACATGATTTGGTTTGGGTGTTTTTTAATCGTTATTGACTTCATTAACGTATTAGTTGTTTAAATACTTGGAGGGTTAATGATGCAAACGAAAAATTTAAAGATAGGTGAGTGGGTTGAATATCAAAACCACCCTGTGTCGGTTGTTGATATTGATAGTCAAAAGCTGTGTGCAACAGTGTGGGATGCACAAAACGACCGTCGAATTACCGTCAGTACTGACGAGTTAAATGATGATCCGCAATGTCATTGTGACTCGCACCATTATTATTAGGATTACAGTAAGCCTATAAGCATCAATGGGGTCATACTCTGACCCCATTGAAAAATTTAAAAAGCGAGTATCGTCGCGCTATTTTTACCAAATTCAAAAACGTTCATTTTGCCGCATTGAGCAAAGTGATTATTCGATTGGTAAGGTCTGTTGGCTTGCTGTATGTCTGCCTCCCAACCTTGACCATTTTTGACATAGGCTTTTACTTCGAACCAACCGTTAACGGTGGCATCGCAGTTCATATCAATATCAAGCATCCAGTAATGTTCGCCCCATTGGTTTAATGGGGTTTCACCATATCCATCGACTTCAACAGTTCGTTTTGCGCCCCAAGCACTAGGCCAAAAATTGGTTGTCCAATCTAATGCCGTTCCCTCAGCCCCAGCACCTTGATTAGCCTCTGCTCCTTGCCAATCAAGCTCGGTGTCGCCTTGTTTCCAAGCAAGCGTTGTTGTATTGCGTAAATTATTGTGACGTATGGGTAATGAGCAAAGAGCAGGGGATTGATTGCAATTTCGGCCAATTGATTGTGCATAGTCATAATCAATACCACCGCGAACAAACATATCTTGCCCTGATTGAGTTTGGGCACGAATAAATATTATTGTTCGTTGCCAATCGCTCTCTTGTTGCGATTCGATTTTTGCGTTTTTATGCGTTGCAACCGCATTCATCGACTCGATATTGACTGCGGCAAACCCTTGTTTATTAATTGTTATGGTTTTACCGGTGCAAGTTAGTTTGTCAGTTGCTAATTCGCCAGATAACACATCACAGTATTGCCCTTCACTTAACCCTGTTTGTAACGTTTGTTGGAGATTGCCTGACTCTCGGTTGATGGCAACAAAGCCACTTGAACCGCGCGAAAATGCAATTTGATTGTTTCCGTTGTCCCACCAATTTGCTATTTGCCACACATCATTTGTGTTGTTTCTAAAATCAACCGCGCCAGCAATACGTTGATGGCGATGTTCACATTGCCAACCATCAGCAAAACAGTTGAGTTTATTATCTTGATGAACTGGATAAGTTGGGCCGCCTGCATCAGTGTCGTGGTGATAATCATAGCTAGACATGACTTTTGGGTAGCCATACGGGTAAGCCAGCATAAATACGTTTGCTAAATCGTATAGCGCGCCATCTTGATATGTTACGACATTACCAGCACCACCGTGACCTCGTTGATTGTCATGATTGTCGACAAAGACCACTGCTTTGTAACTAGGCATCATTCCCCACGCTTCGCCAAAGTTGCGAAGCCAAGCGAGCTTGCCAGTTTTAAACGTTTCGCCCAGTTTGGTGGTGTATTTAAATTCAGTTACTAATCCATTGCCAAAATACTCGCTCGCAAAGACCGCTTCACCACCTTGATCGATGACTTCTTGAAATACTAAGGGTGAACCATCAACCATGTTTAAAATTGTAGCAATCTCATTGGTATCCATATGTTTGCTAGCATCTAAGCGAAAGCCTTTCACACCGATTGAAACTAAATCATTTAAGTAATTTGCGAGTTGAGTTTGCACGTAGTGTGAGCTGGTATTTAAATCTGGTAAACCAACCAATTCACAATTTTGCACGCGCCAAGGGTTGGTGCCGTAGTCTTCGCCATTGATTGCACAGGTATCGTGAAAGTCCTGGGCGCTATACATAGGAAATTGTTTTGTTGAAAAAGCAGTGCCTGTGATGCTTTGGCCACTGCCTGCTGCCATGTGATTAATTACTGCATCAACGTATATATCTACTCCTGCAGATTTACAGCGTGAAACCATGTCTATAAATTGCGATCTGGTGCCTCCACGACTGTTTAATTCGTACGTTACTGGTTGGTAGCGAGTCCACCATTGATCGCCCGCAACGTGTTCATTTGGAGGTGAAACTTGCACGGCTGCAAAGCCTTTTGGTCCTAAAAAGGTTTCGCATTCTTTAGCCACATCGGGCCAAGACCACTCGAATAAATGCACAAATGTTGTTGGAGCTGCCATTGCTTGGCTACTGGCAAATGCGCTAAAGCAAAACGCGGTGCTAGCGCACAGTAAGCGAAGGTTTTTTGTTGTCATATGTGTTCTCTATTTTATTATTTTGATTTTTTTCAAACACAAACAAATATAGAGACTAAAAATTTAACATCACGCTGAATACGTATGCAAAATGGAAACAACCTTAAGAAGATGGTGTGGAATCAATAGGGACAGCTGATATGGTCTTTAAAAGGTTAGCAATGGTTCGCTAACCTTTTTTGTTGGCAATACACTAAATCAAAAGCTTGGGGCGGGCGAATTAGTGATATCTGCTTCCATTATGCTTTGCCTATTAGTTTTACGTGTAGCTTAGTAAAACCAAGTTGCTATTCGAGAGTAATAGTCAGGTAGTATGTGCTGCTGAACCGAGTTTGTTAATGTTGATGACCAAACACCGTCTTTGTTGCCGTTCGTTAAATAAACCACGACAAAAAACTCATCTAAGTTATCTTGGTAAAGTAACCTTACCCGTAAAGAAGCGCCGCCATCGTGACCCACATGTTGCCAGTTACCAGCGTTATCGATTACCCAACCAGAAGCAAAATAGCTCTCATCATCGTGAAGCTGATGGGGCTGCCAAAAAGCTAACAGTTTATCCTGCGATACAAGCTTACCTTGTGCTAACGCAGTGATAAACAGGCTCAAATCTTCAGCTGAAGAATAGATACTACCCGCACTGCTTCCATATAGCGGAAAAAAGAACTCACTGGTTTTCAATGTTTTACCACTATTAGGTCGATAGGCTGCAACCAAACGCTCTTTAGGCACATTGTTTAAATCTAGAAACGTATTTTTAAGCCCTAGCGGTGATAATATTTTGTCTTTGACACTTTGCTCATAACTCTTCTGGTACATTTTCTCAATCAGCATACGGACAAGTAAGTAGCCTGTTTGGTTGTATTGTGTTTGTGTATTAGGCTCAAACATCAAAGGTTTATTCTTGTTGTCATCAATTACCTCTTGCAAGGTTGCGGGGCCAATAAACTTTCCGTCTTTTACATCATAAAACTCTGGTAACCCTGAGGCATGATTGATTAACTGTGAAATTGTAATATGTTGCCATGCACTAGGTAAGCCAACTAGGTGCTGTGAAATAGGGTCTGATAGTTGCAGCTTACCTTGTTCAGCTAATTGCATAGTTAGGGTACTCGCAAACAGTTTAGCCACTGAGTAAATCGGGAAAATACTAGTGTCAGAAACCTTCTCTGTACTATTGACCGCCATTACGCCATGGTGACCTTTATAAAGTTGCTTACCATTTTTAACAACAACTACTGAGGAAGCATTAATGCCGTATGATTCTGCGTTACTCGCAACTTGTTGTGTAAGTACTGACTGTAAACTTTCATTGTTTTTACAACCACTAAGCAAAATGCCTAACCCAATTAATACTGGTAACCAACAACGCCTCATAACTTTACTCCCTTAAAAATGAGTTTTAACTGTAATTTAAATACTGTTAAAACTTAAAAAATCGACAATTCACAACATCAAAAAAGACACAAAGCTTTTTGCCGTGCATTGCCTTTTATTGGTAAACAACAAGACGCAATTCAACGGATTATCAAACGGTGCTAAAGAACACTGCACCAAACAATGAAGTGGCGTCTCAGAACTAAACAAATGAAAAGCTTTATATTTTTATTAATACCTCCTTATGACGCGCGTTTTGCCAAAAAGGTTTAAAGCGTTATGAAAAAGTGCGAGTTTAATTACAATAATTTGGGCCTGCATCGAGTACCTCGCATTATCCCAAGAGAAAATCAACGACTCTAACCCCATTGAAAGTTATAATCGGCTCGTAATCCATCACAGGGCTTTTTTCATGAAATATATCGTATTGCTTTTGATACTGTTAACTGGGTTTAACGCGGTGAGCTCAGAAAAAGAGGTTAGTTTAGAAGAGTTGATTAGCCAGCTTGAACAAACTGAGCTGGATGAAAAGAAGCTTCCTATTTATTCTCAAATTGTTAAAAAAACATGGCAAAGCAATCCAAGTTTGGCGGAAGAGTTCGGAAACCAAGGGTTAAAGCTTCATGATAAATACGACAACCCATATGAAGAGGGCTTGCTTTTACTCTATTTGGTCAGAGTATATGTCGATAGAATAGACTTAAAAACAGCCGAAAAATTAACTTCTAGAGCTATTGCTGCATCAAGAAAAGCAGACCATGAAAGGTTAATAATTTCGAATTTATTCTACCAAGCAACAGTTTATCAAATGCAGGATAAGCTGGTATTAGCAATAGACGCTTATTTGAGTTTGGTTGAAGGGTATAAAAAGCTTAATGCCGAAAATAGGCTAGGGGGTATTTATAATAACGTTGGGAATGCTTATCGAGAGCTAGGCGATTTATCTGCGGCTCTAAATTATTATCAGAAAGCTTTACCATTATTTCAACAGATGGGAAGTATAGAAAATTACTCTACAACTTTGATGAATATTGGAACAATATTTTTTCGTTTGAAAGATTTTAAGCAAGCGGAAGATAATTATTTGCTTGGTTTATCAAATTTATATGAGCAATCATATCCGCGAGAATATTCCGAAGCGCATCAGCGTTTGGGGCAGTTATATCAAGAAATGGAAGAATACTCGAAAGCGATGCGACACTTTCAATTGTCTGAGCACGCATTAATCAAGCATGATAATAAGGGTAAACTAATATACAGCTATTTTGTGCAAGCTAAGCTGGCATTGAAAATGGGCGATAACGCATTCCTAAGAGTGATAATGGAAAAATTTGAGGGGATTGGTCAAAGTGTTATTGATGAACAACACCAAGGTATTGTTCATTATATGAGAGCTTTATATGCTGTTGAGAATAATAATTGGTTAGAGGCTGAGCGCAACATCGACTTAGCTCTTGAAGATGAGTCTGTTGACTTAGATTATTATAGCTACATAGATTCACTAAACTTAGCCATTAAAATTAAATCGGAGCTGGGGAAAATTGAAGAGGCAAAGAAGATTTTATTAGACTCAATAGCGCTGCATAACCAACAGTCAAATGAAAATAAAAACGCTTTAATTGCCCAATACTCCCAGCTTTATAAAGTGAGTCAAAAAGAGCAAAAAGTTCAGAAATTACAGGAACAAAGCTTATTGCAGCAAAATAGCATTTTACTCGAACAAAAGAAGAGTAGACAAAGCTTGTTTATCTTCGTTGTTGTTAGCTTGATATTTCTTGCCGCATTAGCGCTAATTGTTCAGAGAAGCCGAAATTTAGCTCATCAAAAGAAGTTAAGTGAGCAACTTTTGGATGAAAAAAAACTGTTTTTTGCTGATATATCCCATGAGCTCAGAACACCGTTGGCAGTGTTAAAGTTAAAAATGGAGCAACTGGAATATAACCTTATTGATGATCCTAAAAGTGCTTATAAATTTTTGCACGATCGTATAGATAGCTTTAATAACCTTATCGATGACATTTCATTATTAGCGCAAAAAGATCAAGGTGAATTGGAGTTAGTTATAGAAACTGTAGACTTAAAATCTTTTGTGACTCAGCAAGTTGACAGCTTAACTATTTTGGCGTCAGAAAAGGGTTTATCTGTTGAAACCAACATACAGCTTTCTGAAAGCGATAAAGCTAATATAGATAGTGATCGTATAAGACAGGTGTTTAATAATTTATTCTCCAATGCCTGTCGTTATACAAATACTCCTGGGCAAGTGAGGTTGTTGGCATCAGTGAGTGATAGGTATTTAAAAGTCGTTATTGAAGATTCTGCCCCTGGGTTATCTGAGAAAGAGTTGAATAAAATTTTTGAACGACTATATCGCTCTGATAAGTCGCGCAGTAGAAAATCAGGTGGTAGTGGCTTGGGCTTATCAATTTGTAAAAGCCTAGTTGAGGGACATAATGGTGACATAACCGCATCAAGTAGTACTCTTGGAGGCGTTAAGGTTACTATTAGCCTGCCCATTGATATGCCAGCGTCAAATTTAGCTAACTAGCATTACGAGTCATAAAAGAATCAATGGGGTCAGAGTCGTTGATTGTAAATCTCATATGCTGACCCCATTCTATTTATCTACTTTTTGGGCTCTGCGGGGGCAACAGCCACCGCAGGCTCGTTACCATTATTTGCTGCTACAACAACTTCATCAATCATTGGTGCTGCAGCGTCATCTGCTATGCCGCCCAGGGGCGCAGCTTGTTCTGCGGCAACCATTGCAACATCAGGGGCTGCCTCAGGTTTATCTTTTAAAGCGTCACTCATAAATTGTTCAAATTGAGAGACCGCTTTTGGATAATTCTTCAGCGGGCTTTCGATGTGTTGGAAATAGCCAAGTGTTTGTGCTGCGAGCAAGCATTCAGATAAACTATGGTGGCCCAAAGCAATAAGCTCCATACTCTTAACGCCGAGCAACAACTCACGTTTGGCTAGCTCGTCAGCACTAATGCCATCACTATCTGCAACTTTGGGTTCTTTACCATCAGCTGCAAATTCTATGTCTAATATTTCTGACAGAAGCGAACCTGAGACACCCCCAATAAATGGCGCGCCGTTTTCTCGGAAAGCTTTTACTGTATTGCTAGTATCGACATCGGCTGTGAGAATGCCTTTGGCATGAAAAATTGACTTCGCAAACACGTTTTCTTGTGACTCTCGGCGATGCTCTTGGGCAGAAATTCCTGAGTTTTTGTCTTTTGTACTTGGGGCGCGATCACGCCATTCTATGTCGTCTCCTCTTCCTCTATCTTTGAAGACATCATTTGCACGGGCTGAATAATAGCGTTCCTTACTATGCGCATCGGTTGAAATCAGGTAAAAATTGGTAAAAGCGTCAAGGCGAGTTTTCATGTCGTCATATGAATCACCAAATATCTCTGCAATTTTTATCTTGTTAGTGTCTATTTTCTCGAGAAGTCTTGCCTTTCTGTGCGCTAATGCTTTTTCGATTGGTGTATCGGTGTATAGTTTATCTATTTTTTTCAATACTTTCTGTTCTTCAGGTGTTAATTCTGACGTGCTTAAGGTACCTGCTGCCTTATGCTCTCTGTAACTAATGAGTTTATTTTCCATATCGATAATACGGTCTAATTGGCCGCTTATGTGTTCTTTGACGGCTTCAAAGGCTGTACTTCCCATTCCTTCCAATCCTTGGCGAGCAATAGTGCTTTCTTTTGCAGCAGCGACTTTGTCGTTACCTCGAATATCAATGGTAGATGATTTAAAGGCGTCTCTTACTTCACCTATGGTGAGGGGGGTTAAGCTATTTTTTAAGGATGTTTGATGTGCTAGGCTCAAACCTTTCATCATGCCTGATTGGTCTAATGATTTAACAAATTCGTTACGTAGAGGAGTTGCACTCGCTCCTAATTTTGAAATATCTCCGAACTTCCCGCCATGATTGTCTATCAGGTTAGCGGTGTCTTGTAGGCCTTTATTTTGTGAGATTTGTCTAAATGTTGTTAGTTCAAACGTCATAGTATCTTCCTTGTAATAGGCATCTAATTATCAATTGGCGGGCTTTCTTAATTCGCTCTTAAATCACGAAGAGAGAAAGCACATTGAGCACTTTGTATAAAACGATTAATTAAGGTGTAATAAACTGGTTTAGTGCGATAGTTTTGCTCGAGTCTGTATGATTCGTTTTCACACTTGACTCGCCTATTTCACTTAATAGCTGACGTGCGCTTTGTGTGTCTAAACATAATTGCTCGATCCACTGAGAGAACATGTGTTGGTCTGTGTGATGAGCTGGTTTTTTGATTGTTAGTGTGGCTTCGTCAGCGGAGTAGAATCCCCAAAAAGCATTACTACCAGAACGATTTGCATAGTTTTCCAATAGCAGCCTTAAGTACGTGTCTTCTTTATTACTATTATTAATTACACCTACGTAGCTAACGAGCAGAATAGTTTGAGATTGCTCGTCAAACCCAATATTAATTTCAAACTCTTCATTACTGAGGGAGAAGCTGTTCCCAGCCTCCCAATTCAAATGCGCTATGCCTTTATGTTTTTGGTATTCCTCAATGAGCGCTATAAAATTAAAGCAACTATCCATAATTCCCTCTGCTTGTTTAATAACCATTCACAGCGAAGCATAGGTTATAGAACACACTAAAAATTTAAAATTCAGCTGAGATTTTTTATAGAATGAGCAATTTATGGGTTTTAGGTACAAGCGCAATAAGCAAGATTCTGCTCAAAAAAGTCTAGTCCAACGGGTAGCTAATAAATTAGCTAACTTTTTACAGTTGGAGATTTTTGAGCACAATGCTAGTTTTGTTGGGCGATATTTTATAAATCATTTTTTAGATTGCTTATTTTTATTCATAAGCCTTTTTAAGTGTTTTTTGTCCACGTGGTACATAGTTGTTAACTGAGATCCTTTTCTTAGTACTTCTTGAATTGAACGATCATCTATATTCACACTAAATATATCTAAAGAATCGTAAACGTTTTCAGATGAAAAAAGTACCTTTGTGCCATCAGTTGACCAGCTAGGGCCCCACTCATCAATAGAGTTGCGTGTCATTCGTTTTTGATTACGACCATCAAGATTCATTATGTAAACTTCTTGATTACCATCTCGACTCGATATAAAAGCAATTTTTGAACCGTCAGGAGATATCTTGGGCGACATATTATTGGTAGTATCGTTGGTTAACACAATTTGATTGCTGCCATCTAGATTGGCAATACTAATTTGGCTCGGGCTTGCTTTTGTTTGAAAAAGAAGGCGGCCATCCTTCATAAACTCAGGCGAGCGGCCTTTAAGACCTTTGATTTGCTTTTTATTCGAACCATCTGGGTTCATGCGCCAAATTTCTTCCTGCCAAATTCCATTTTGGTCTTTATATTCTCGAGCGAAGACAATGAGTTTTCCATCAGGAGACCAAACTGGTGAACTATCCCAAACATTTTTGACTTGAGTAAGACGCTTAAAGTTGTTGCCATCTAAATCAACAGTGTGGATAGACCAGGTTTTGTACTTATCATACTTACCGTAAAAAGCGATATGTTTGCCATTTGGTGAAATTGCAGGGTAACCATCGCTTAAAGTAAAACTGCCTATTTTTAAGCTATTCTCTCCATTTTCGTCACTGATATACAAAGAGCGTTTAGTAGACTCTGTATATGAATATAAAAGAGAGTAAGAGGGAGGTTCTTCACTAAATGTAGGTAGGCTACACAGCAATACGAAAGTGAGTGCAAAATTTAATTTAAAATTGTTTTTCATAAATATTCTTTGTTTTGGTATCAGCAATAAAAGTTAGATTAAATGCCAAGAGGCTGCGAACAATATATGTAAGCACCGAAATAAAAGCCTGACGTTGCGCTGACTTTTTTATGAATTCTAGTTGTGGTAGTGATAATAGTTGATTTGGGTTGGTATTCACCCTTATGTCATCTTATTTAACAGATAGTAATTGCTGATATTGCTTCAATAACTTTGTGGAAAGTTTGGTTGGGTCAACCTGCTTAAGGTGTGTCTTTAGCTTTGATTGATTGTTTTGCTCGTTGTAAAAAATAGCCAAGCGGTAGTGGCATAAATTTTTGATAGTAGGGTGGCCAATCGTTTTTTCTGCGGATAATACATCTAAGAAAATTTGCTCAGCCTCCTTGTGCATTTCAAGCATTTGATGGCTGCGAGCTACGTTGTAATGAGTCATTAACGCATAGTGCTTATTTAAAGATAACTGAGCATTTTCATATGCGAGCTGAAAGTATGGAAAAGCGTTTTTATACGATTTCTGTAGGGCATGCATATTACCAAGATTGGTGTAAATCGTTTTTTTAAGTTCACTATTAGGGTGATCTCTAAATTTCTTTTCTAAAGGTAATAGCAGTTCGATGCCTGTTCGGTAATCTTTTAAGTAAATATGAAAATTTGCGTACTCGATCAGTGAATATGGATCGAGTGTATCCAAATTTAACCCTTTCATTAAGGTAAATGTTTTTGATTTATATCGTTCAAAGTCTTGCACGTTATTTCTAAACATCGCATTTTTGGCGCTTAGAATGTAAACCTTGAGCTGTAAAAAAGTCGGTAGGGGTGAAATTGAATTTAGCTCATTGAGTACTTTGGAGAGTGGTTGCGCTTGCTCAAGTTCAAATAAAGCTTGAATTTGTAAAAACTTGAAGCGGTACCATTCGGATGTTTTTGGCTCGACACCCTCATTTAATCGCTCTTCTACTAACTGTAAGCACTGTTTAGGGTTAATTTGACAGGTGTTTTCTATCTTTGCGGGAGCCGCCCAGCTTTTGGCAGAATAGAAAAAAGCGATGAATAGTATGAGGAGAAATTTCATTAGTACAGTGCAACACAAAAGAATTCAAACATCATGCTAATGACTTTAGAACTGATTTGTCAATTTAGGAAGTGCATCTTTGGGTTATAACAAAACATGCACTTTCGTTTGGTTAATAACAAAGACACCCACTCTAATTTGAATTAGTTTGGGTGTTTTTATGTTTAGGGTAGGTAACTCTTTTTAAGGATGAGAGGCTCTATTTGTTAGGCGGTGTTAATTACTGCTGATTTTTTCAAGCATCAACCAGCAGTTTTTCAATTTTCACTCACGCCTATTTTTCATTCTGTAGATACGCTAAATGTTTGGTAAATGTCGCTATCATTGGATTCTGATGATGGTTTATTGATAAGTAATAGATCGCCACGCAGTGAAAAATGACCTAGCTGGCTATTTAATTGGAACACTCGCTTGAGAGTATCGATATTATAAATATTAAGGCTACTCTGATGCCAATCAAACAACGCAACACGTTTGCCACTTTTTTTAACAGCAAACTGCCTACCATAAAAAGCGCTCTGTGGTAGATTAGGTAAGGTCAAAGGGGTTTTATTTTGGCCAACATACCAGTTTCCAGCTTGATCAACCCAAAGCCAATTATGCTCAAATTTATCGTATTGAACACTCTGCCATTTTGGCTCAAGGCGCTCCATTGAATTGTCAGTTAAGTTAAATTCAACCACTTGCCAGTTTGCGCCAATTTTCATACTAAAAGCGACTTTATTGGCAGAACGAAATGACACGCCACGAAACTCTTTTTCGGGTAATGGCAGTATCTGTGTTACCCCTGTGGGTATATCAATAATATGAATCGCGTTTAATGTAAGCCCTGCTACTTTATTTGCATCAGGTGACCAAGTTAAATCAACATAATGGCGGCCATCACCGTATTGGGTGATTTTTTTCTTTTTACGGGTTTCTCGGTTATATAGCCACAGTTCTTCATTGCCTGAGGTTAAACTAATGTATGCGATTTGCTGGTTGTTGGGTGATAACACAGCAAGTCGTTCATCAAAGGTATCGTTTAAAATCGATAACGCTTTATTGTCAGCAATATTATATTCATCAACATTTAAGTCATATTTAAATGCGGTAAACGCATAATCGACTCCATTACTATGTCGCTCTGGTCGACTTAATTGTTGTGGGCCCGTAAACAGTACCGTCTTGTTGCTTCCATCAAGCTCAAATTGCACAATTTCACGGGCAGGGTGTTCACCCATCATAACAACATGCTCGCCATCATGAGACCAAATACCACAACAAATATACGCGTTTAACTCAAACAGTAAGGTTAATTGCTGTGTGTCTAAATCAAGTTGATAAAAGCCTTCCCATTGCTGTTCATTCGGTGAAGAAATTAGAATCTTGTTGTCAGTTGGGTGAAGATCAAACTGACTATTGCCACCTAAATGCAAATCGGGTTGTGGTAGCCACTGTGTTTTACCTGCATCTAGGTGCAGTGAATAGAGCGAGTAAGGCTTGCCCATACCTGGAGATTCAGAAAAAATAAGCACATTATCATCATGGGTAAACTTTATTTGACCAAAACTCCCTGCTTTACAGGTATAAATTAGTTTAGGCGCAGACATCGTTAGGCCATTAAACTCGCGCATAAAGTATTGGCAAGATTCTTGTGTAGCAACTAAATAAACCAGCTTAGTACCCGCATTATTCCATACGCCAGGGCCTACGCCACTTTGTTCTCCATGGTTTATTTCAACTTGTTCACCTGAATAAATGTTTTTTACATAGAGTTTGAAGCGCTCACCAGCATGGTTCATGTACGCGAGCCTAATGCCATCAGGGGCAAAGCTAGGAAAGTATTCACTGCCTTTATCTGATGTAACTGCTTTGGCTGAAACAATACTATTTGGGGCAGTACGATGGTTAAACAACCATAGAGATACAAACAAGATAAAGAATAAGAGCAATAGCAAAATGTATTTAAGACTCAAACGCTTGGCTGGTGCAGTATTGGCTTTTACGCATTGATCTTCTTTTTCAAAAACGGGGGTTGCCGTAGCGACAAATCGATAGCCTCGTTTTGGTACTGTGGTTATATATTCAGGATTTCGCGCATCATCTTGCAATGCTTTTCTAAGCTTTGTGATGAGCTTACTTACGGTGTTATCACTGACATAACGGCCATGCCATACATCGTCAAGTAATTGCTCTTTACTAATCACTTGGTTTTGATTCTGACAAAAATAGGCTAAAAGTTCACACATCTTCGGTTCAAGTCGAACTTTATTGTGCTCAGTGATTAAGGTTTGTTGTTGTTCATTAAACTCAAAACCTTTAATTTGCCAGCGCATATTAATCCATTTGTTCTATCACGCAGCCCTTTAAAATCAAGGCTGTCATAAAAAGTCACATCTTTTCACCACGCTGTCAGGACTTAAAAATTGGCGTTCAGTAGAGTGCTTCACGATTTAGTCTCATTATTAAAATGGAAGCACAAATGAAAAAAATAAGTCTAAAGTCAGTGGTGATTTATTTGGCAATCATCTTACTAAACTTTTTGCAAAATACCTATGCTGAGCAGAGTAACCAATATCCTGTCCCTCCGGTTATTGTCGCAACCGAATTGAGTGCAGCAGAAAATGCAGAAGCAATTTTAGCATCAACAGATTTTAAAAAAGAGCTAACGTTATTTGCAAAAAAATTAACGCCAGCACAAGTAGACCAACAACCCATGTTTAATAAAATTGCATTACTTTCATTGCGAGGCGATTTTGCATCCGTAGAGACTCACATTGAAAAGCAAAATAATACGTTAGAGTTTTCTCATTTCCAGCTATTTCACCAAATAAATCAGGTGTTAAACGATAAAAGTAAGTTACGTGATTCTTTTGCAGAAGTAAGCCGTGAGCTGATTGGTCAAACATTTGAAAAACTGGATGATGAAGCGTTTGTAAAATTGACTTTAGCACTAGGCTGGTCGGTGTCTAACGCCTATGACTATGTATTTAATATCTATAAGCAAGTACAAAACAAACAAAGCTTATCGCGTGATGAGATGATAAATATTGCGGTAAACACCCATTTATATCATGTGCTTAAAGAAATCATTCCAATTACAAATGAAACTGTAAAACGTGAACAAGCGCGCCGCTTTTACATTCAACCAGATGTGTTAGTTAAATTAAAAAGTGGTGTTGAGCTATCCATTACTCTTGTTCGCAGTCGCGGTCTTAAAAAACCAAATAGCACAGCGTTACAGTTTACAATTTATGCTGATGAAGCTGCACATATTAAATCTGCGATGCATGCCGCAGCACATGGGTATATTGGCATAGTGGCTAATTCGCGTGGTAAGCGTTCGAGCAAAGAAGCGATTGTACCTTGGGAACACGAAGGAGAAGATGCATCGCATTTAATTAACTGGATCACCGAACAGGTGTGGAGTAATGGCAAAGTTGTGATGTACGGTGGCAGTTATAATGGCTTTACCCAATGGGCAACCGCAAAGCATATGCCTAAGGGGTTAAAGGCGATAGCACCTTATGTGGCGGCCAATTTAATCACAGGGCTACCGTATGAAAACAATATTGCTTTAACAGGTAATTTTGAATGGCCTTTATTTGTGACAAACAACAAAACTGTAGACAACAGTGTTTATAATGACTGGCAGCGAACGAATCATATCGTAAATACGCTGTATAAAAGTGGTCGAGCAATTATTGATATTGATAAAATTGCTGAAAAACCAAGTCCATGGCTTCAAAAGTGGTTAGCTCACCCTGAAGACGGGTCGTACTATCAACGTATGGTGCCTCATAAAGACGAATATAAGCGCATTAATATACCTGTTCTTACTATTACAGGGTATTTTGAGGGCGGTCAGATATCAGCGTTAAACTACTTGCATGAGCATTATAAGTATAACTCTAATGCTAATCATGCACTCTTAATTGGCCCTTACAACCATTGGTCAGCTCAGAATAAACCACGTTCTCACCACAGTAATTATAAGTTAGACCCTGTTGCCCTTGAAAAAGATACAGATGAGCTGGTATTTGAGTGGTTTGACCATGTGTTATATGGCAAGCCTAAACCAAAACTCGTGCAAAATAAGGTGAACTACCAAGTAATGGGGGCAAACGAATGGCGATTTGCGAACTCATTGCAAGCGCTAAACCAACAAGCTGTGACTTTTTATATTCAAGCATTACCGAATGAGGCTGAGAATTATTTGTTAGCAAAAGCGCCTTCTTTGCAGACTAATCAATATATTGAGCAGATTGTTGATATGACGGATAGAAGCGAACAACGCAACCTAGCGCCATGGCCAGTAATTCAAGACAGCATTGATAAGCAAGGCGGTATTCAAATTGAAACGCCTATATTTACCGAAGACATGGAGCTAACAGGTGCAATATCTGGTTTTTTTGATATATCAGTAAATAAAAGAGATGTGGATATTGGTTTTAATTACTATGAAGTGACTGCTGAAGGTGAAGTTTTCCATTTAAATAACTACCGCAGTCGAGCGAGTTATGCAGATGATATGAGTGAAAGACGTTTGCTCATTCCCAATAAAAAACGTCGCGTTCCGATTGTTAATGCGCGATTTACTTCAAAACTTATCAAAAAGGGCAGCAAAATCGTGCTTGTGTTAAACCTAAATAAAAACACCGATGCGCAAGTTAATTTAGGTTCAGGCAAACCGGTTAATTCTGAAAGTTTTGCGGATGCAGGCGAACCTATGATTTTAAAATGGTACTTATCATCAGAGATTAATCTACCACTTAAGCCATGGGGTAGCGTGTTGTAATTGATAACGGTAATCAATGGATGACCCCATTGATTACCGCTATTTGTAAAACGTGTTAGTTTTTAAGCTTCGCTTTTAGCTTACTAATTGCATCGTGGTAGCGACGTTTATTTGCATGGCTACTGTCAACCATTTGATTTGCTTTTTCATAGTGTTTTAACGCAATCTTAAGTTGCCCGTTTGCTTCATATGTTCTTGCTAATAAAAAATAAGAATAGTCTGAATTAGGGAACAAGCTTATATTGTGTTTGTATGCTTCAATAGCATTATTATAGTTTTTCTTATAGTGCTCACTATTACCTAAGTTAATTAGCCAGCGTTCGGAAGAAAAATTTATCTTAAATGTATCTTTCACATTGTTAATGTGTGTTATCACAACATCTAATCCTTTTGCGCTTTGCGCGTAGGATAAAGGCCATGCCTTAAATAGTGTTGTTAGCCCGTGATAGTGAGCATCAAAAACAACTGTGAGATGGCTTTCGTCAGGGAACTCTTGTGAGCTAACCGAATCAATATTCACAGATTCAAAGGCTTGCGTAATTGCAGTGTAACTCGCGCCTGTCGTGCCTTTTTCATTGCCTTTACTTAAGTACATTGCAGCTTTAGACAGTGTTTTTTGTTCAATTTGGTGTTTAGCTGCAACCACCAAGCGTTCTTTATCCCAACCTAAAGATGGGCTAATTGCCATATATCCATCAAACAAGTTGGGTTTGTTAAGATAGGTATAAAATGAAAATAAACCGCCAAACGAATGGCCAGAAAATACCTTAAAGTCGGTCGTTCTGTATTTTTTGTTGATGTGCGGAACTAGCTCAGACTCTATAAAATTAGCAAACTGACTAGCGCCCCCATAGTTTACGCTTTTGAACCAAGGGTGGTTTTTTTCTTCTTCATCATAAACAATGGGTGTTAAATCACGAACACGGTTTGCACTTGTATCTATGCCTACCAATATCATTGGTGGGATTTTGTTGGCCTTAGTTAAGAAATTAACAGTACTTGCCATTATTTCAAAATGGGCATGTGCATCAGAAAAATATAATACTGGGTAGTTATAACCGGTTTTGTCATAGTTTTCTGGCAAACTAATGAATAACTTTCGGGTTTCGTTAAGTACTTGCGAGTTTAGAGTTTCACTTTTGCCAATAACGACTTCGTTCGCATTAGCTGATGATAGGGTGAAAAGTGTTAATACTATAAATCCAATTATGAACCTTATCATCTTATTCCTTATACTTTATTCGGTTTCATTTGATAACTTACACAGCAATTCTGTCATTGTTGCAAATAGTGTGGGCAAATAACAAGTCACACAGCTTGTTAATGTGTAAAAAGCCTCCCAATGAACCGTGGCTTTTGGTCGAATGGGCGCTTGATTTGGCTTAAGGGCCTAGCAATTTAGGCCCATCATGCTAAAAATAGAAATTACATATCATTCATCATTTTTACCATCGCCAAAGCAACCGCTTTTGATGATTGGTAATTTGTACCAGTAATAATGCGGCCATCGATTTGTACGTAAGATTGGTTGCGCTCTCCATAAGAAAACTTACCGCCACGCTGTGTTATGGTTTTTTCAATATCAAATGGAAATTGCTGATAATAAGCCGCATCTATTTTTTCAAATGCGGTGGGGTAACCACTTACTTTGCGACCAGCAACGAGATATTCGCCATTACTAAGCTTTAGGTTAATAATGCCGGCTGTACCGTGACACACTGATGAAACAATGCCGTTATTTTTTTCATACACCGCCATTGTTACTGCTTGCAACGTTTTGTTTTCGGCAACCTGATACATAGCATTACCACCACCGACATAATGCACCGCTAAGTATTGGCTCGCATCTACTTGCTCGGGTGCTAACGTATTCGCCAATAAATACATAAAGTCCTGGTTATAAATAAATTTTTTGTGCTTTTCGTTTGATGTGTTGATATAAGCCAAAGGTAATTTACCCCCTAGTGTACTGACAACATCAACCTGATAACCCGCATTAATAAACACCTCATATGCTTCGACTAACTCAGAAAAACTAACACCAGTTGGTAAACTAGACTCGCCATGATGATCCGCACTTGAAGTAATAAATAAAACGCGTTTATTCATTGCGCTTTTTAATTGTGAATTGTCTTGTTGTGATACCAATTGGGTTGCCGTTTTACTAACGATTTGCCACCCTTTTGGAAAACGCTTAAGTAAGAACTGATCAATATATTGCTTTACAGGTGAGCCCGTTGTGATTAACGCTCGTGCCATTGCAATATCACCATCTATTGTGACTGATAAAATTGCACCAGCGTGTTGTCCCTTGGGTGACTCAAACCAGCTAGCATAGTCTTCAGCTGATACTTGCCAAAACGGTTTATTAGGATGGCTGAGTAGTAAGGAAGCACGCTCATGAAATGCTTTTTTTATTAATTCCGGTTCACCATTGCTAGTGCCATTTATGTATTTGTGAATTACCGCCCTTACTTCACGCTGTTCATCCACTTTTGCGTGAGCTTGTGCTGTGAAATGCACAACCAGAATAAGTAACATTAACCATTTAAACGTCTGTTTCATAATATTGAGCTCCATAATTATTTACCCGCTCAATTTTACTTAAATCCAATATAATCAATAGGCTAAGTTATATTCTGGTAGTCCTAAATTATAATTTGGCAGTGCGATAACTGTTTGGAGTCATGCCTGTTTTATGTTTAAAGGCACTGTAAAATGTTGAAGACGAACTAAAGCCACTTTGCTCTGCAATATCGTCAATACTGGTGTTCGGCTCTGCAAGTAACAGTGTTTGTGCAAAGGTGACGCGTTGAGTATTAATGTACTGTTTAAAGTTCATTTGATAGTGGTCATTCAATAATTGTGACAACAATGTATGAGGTATGCCTAAACGTTTAGCGAGTCGTGGCAATGAAAGCTGAGGATCAGTGTAGATGCACTCTTCATTTATTAACTGTTCAAGCGCATTTGAATAGGCGTTGACTTGATCGTCGGTTAACTTGTTATTGGCGTATTTATTGTTTTTTAATGGCGGCTCTTTAGGTGCTTTAAATAAGGTTAATACTGATAAATACAAGGTGAGTGAAAAACTTAACGCGCCCATAATGTAAGAGGTGTAAGAGGCAGTAAAGTAAGCTAACCAGATTAAAGAACCGCCCATCAACACAATGAGTGGCTTGTCGGTGATTAACGCTTGCCATTGGCCTTTAAACTGTTGGATTTTTTCTCTGTAATGAAAGAAGCTCAAGAGCAAACACACCAGCCATAGGTAGCTTGAACCGCGATAAACCCAATATTGCCAGAGCTCTAAATGGGTTTTATAAGGGTACACAATACCCAACACAACAATAAACATCGCTAAACTAGCAAAAGTCCACTTTGCTATGGCGTTGAGCATACCTAGCCTAGTTTGATGAGTAATATAAACGTAAATACACGGACCAATAAGAAAACAGGCTGTTAGCCCGAGTTGTAGAATGTTTTTATCTAAACTTGGGGTAAAGTAAAATGCTACCGACTTGCCGATACGTATACAAAGTAACAACAACAACATTGCCAGCCAATTATCACCCACTTGCTTATTTTGACGAAAGACTAACCAAGAAGCTAAAAGTAGGCCATTGAACACCCCTAAGGCGGAAAAGAAAAATAATAAATAAGAGGTGGCGCTCATGAAAAAACTACACTGAGTAATAAATGCAGTCACTATCCCAAATCTAATCAAATGACACAAGAAATAGCATTAAGGAAATGATAATAAGGAAAAATCCTCAAATCAATGGATGAGCCAGTAAGCCCTATTTTGATGCTTATTTATGGTCTAATTATCTGGATATTAAAGCCTTTTTTTATTACCCTGTGCCGCGTTTAGAAACTCTTTCCTAGCTATTGGCTGTTTAAATAATAATTGTCACAAAACATGGAAAGAAATTAGAGAATGTATTGTATGAAAATGGTGTTATGGCTTACTTTGGGCCTTATTTTTTCACTAAATTGTTTTGCTTCCAACCCTGAAGATATATCTACTTGGGGGCATATGGAGGGCAAAGTAAAAAGCGCTAATATCAAAGATTATGCCTTTCATGTAGCCAATGGAGAAGCACATTTGGCTTATCAAGGCGAAGCCGGGCTAAAAAGTTTTGGGGCTGCAGGTACAGACTTTGACGCTGCGCCATTTATTGGTAAAAAGCTGAAGTTTTCCGCCGAAATCAAATCGCAAAATTCTGAATATTCTTCAATTTGGCTAAGGGTGAATGATTCGGAAAAAGTGATTGCGTTTGATAATGCTACCGACCGCAGCCTTATTGGCACAAAAGACTGGACAAATTTTCAAGTTGTACTGCCGGTGAACCCTGGTGCAGAGCATATTTACGCCGGTTTAATTCAAGGCGCGAAAGGGTCTATGTCGGCGCGCAATATTTCGTTTTCAGTAACAGATGAAGAAAGCACGGCAAATTATATTTTTAAAAGCGATTACAGCCTAAATCTAGACGAATGGAGGATGAACTTTTCTGATGTTGGGAAATTCAAAGCCTGGTCAGAAAATGGTATAGCGACGATTAAGCGTATCAGTGATACCTACAACGATGAGTCGTTTGCCACTTGGTTCGAATATTTTGAGACCAGTCAATTCATTGGCAAACGGGTTCAATTTAGTGCTGAAGTTAAAACTGAAAATGTCACTAAAGGTTACGCAGGTATTTGGATGCGAGTAGATGGCAAGTTGAAAAAACTGCAATACGACAATATGAAAGACAGGGGTATGAAAGGTACTACCGATTGGCAAACTCACACAGTGGTATTGGATATCACGGATGAAAAGTCTAAGCATATTGCATTTGGTGGTTTACTTTCGGGGAATGGACAAGTTTGGATACGCAACGTGTCGTTTTCACCTGTTGGAAAAAACATTGCATCGACCAATATTTATCAGCGTGAGCAAGAAAGCAATAATAACTCGAATTTTAGTCAGTTCGATCTTGCCTTATTATTTGGCACGTTTATATACAATACGGCAAGTAACTAGCCGCTAATGGTACTGATACTTAAAAGGTTAGCTATATTTGCTAACCTTTTTTATTTGTCGGGAGCTTTTAAGGAGTAATGGACTACCTTATTTATTATTTCTTTTCGAGTCTACAAAACTTGCTTACGCAACTCTGTGACCAATTTTGCAATATCTAATGATGTATCGTTACAAAATACAATCGATGAATACTGCTTTTCAGGAATGCGCTCATAATTGGTGATAGTGCCAAGCCAGCCACCGCTATGATGAATGATTTTTACACCGTCTTTTTCAGTAATAAATTGATTCAACTTTTTTATCTATATGTTAACTACGAATGAAATTGTTCACTCTATAAAAAAGCGTTAGAATTTAAATAGGTTAGGGATAACAAACTATAAAGAACTCTTAAATAGAGTCCTTTATCATTTCTGTAGTTCCCTATGTAAATTTTGATATTTTTGAGGGAAGTAAATGCGACTTAGCACACTCTTTGCGTCTTCGTTAATATGGATTATGTGCACGGTAAGTGCTACGGATAAGCCAAATAGATTCAATAATCAATTAAGCATGAATATTGGAACTGCCAAATCACCCATTGTTTATTCTAAAAAACAATTACCTGTTAGATCACCTTCAGAAATGATTGATACTCGTATTAAACAATCACAAGTATTTGATAGCAATGAACAATTGACTAAGATTTGGGGGTTATATACTTTTGGTACAGGTATAGGTTATACAGGATTTTATGCTGCCGATTTTAATCAAGATGGCTCCAATTCAATAGTATTTTCAAGCGGTGCAGGCTTTGGTAGTAATACGGCAATTTCTGTCTTAGAAAAAAAGGATAACTATGAAATTGTTGACCAATTCACATTACCTGATGCTTCATCTGTTAATAGTTTAGTCGGCTTTTTCGATGATACTTCTGATAACCATTTACTTTTCGTCGCTGGTAGCAATGGTAAAGTCTATACCTACAATTTAACATCAAAACGCTGGCTAGATGATTCATTATCCTTTTCTGCGAATAAATTAATCATCGCAGATGTAAACTCTAGCAAGGGTGAAGAGTTAATTGCAATTGGTTCTTACAGCACATCAGTCTTTAGCTTATCTGGTACGACTGCGTTATCTACATATGAATTTGGTGATAATAACGCAGTTGTGGGGCATTTTATGTCATCAAACAGTGTCGATATTGCTCTTGGAAGTGGAAAGGTATATACGTTAAAAGATACTGAAGCAGAGTTAATTTGGGACTATTCTACGACTGGAAGTTTTGGCTCATATTTGGGCAAGGTTGATAGTGATAGTGATGGTATTGAAGAATTGATTGGTGCAAAAAGTTGGTACTCATTAGAGTCTTTTGACGTTTCGGAGCAGGCAATGCTTTGGTCTCACCGCAGCGATCTTGATATTGATGCTATGTATCTTTTCGATGTCAATAATGATGGTATTGATGAAATTCTTTATGGCGACGGTCAATGGGGAAGTGTACATGCATTATCAGCTAAAACTGGTGAACGTTTGTGGAAAGTTAACAATCCAAACCATGGTGTTACTCAAATTTTTGTTGCTGATATAGATAATGATGCTGAACATGAGCTTATATGGGGTAACGGATACTCATCAACAGGTTCCGATCATTTGATGATTCATGATTTAAACTCTCTTGAGCAAGAATGGATTAGTTCCGATATATCAGGACCGTTCCATGGTCACACTTATGCAGATGTTGACAATGATGGCGAAACAGAAATTGTTGCTGTGTCTTTTGAATCTAACAGTGGCTACGACGATGGAGTGATTTATATATTTGACGCCAAGACAAAAGCGCTAGAATGGCAATCTGCAGAAAACCTATTTAATGGAAATGCTTGGACAGGTGTTCACGACTTAACTGTTGCAGATGTTGATAACGACGGTAAAAATGAAATTATTGTTGGTACTGACCGATTATATGATGGTGTTGTTTACGTTATTGATGGTGAAAAAGGGTCGGTTGAATATTCAAAGGTTCTGGATAGTGGTTCTCCAATATATTCTGTTACCACAGCTGATATTGACAACGATGGTGAAGTTGAAATTATTGCAGCAGGTGGAAAGGAACACACCGGTTCACCGGGCAAGTATATCTACATACTAAATGGTAAGGATGGTGAACTAGAAAAAAAATCACCAATTTTGTCAACTGGCTGGGATGATATAAAACATATTGAGGTTTTTGATCAGACAAAGGATGGCTTGCTAGATGTTGTTGCTGTTAGTAATGGTGTTATAAAAGTATATGATGTCGCTAACGATAAAATAACTTCTTCTTTTACTTCGAGTGTTGTTGATATTTCTTTTGGTATTTTTGATGAAAACATACAACTTATTGCCCTTCACCAAGATGGGGCTATTTATAGTTATGATGAGGATTTAAAAGAAAACCAATTTCTATCTGTTTGTAATAGTAATCCAATCACGCTTTCGCGGATTAGCTACGGTAAGTTAGGGTATACTTGCCAAAATGATTTTGGTTTTGTGGATCTATCAACAACTGAGGTAACAGCGAAGTATTCAGGTATTGGCCAATTTTGGAAAGTTAGCGCGTTAGAAACTGCAAATGGATATGAGTACCTAGTTGGCGGTAGCTCATTAGCTGTTTTCCAGGAAGCTTCGGATAAATTAGAGCTTACTGCACTTAATGCATTTGAGCAGACTCATGCGAAACAAATTTTAAATGGCCAGTTAACTGTTGAGCAGAGTGTAGAAAATCTCCAATTTATTATTATTGATGCGCCAGAATATGGTGAAGTAGAGTTTATCGATCGTGTAACTGGTGAATACAAATATATCCCTAATGGTAATATTGTTGGTGAAGATAGTTTTAGTTTCATTGCTTTAGCTGGAGCGAGTGAGTCTAATATAGCAACAATTACTATTGATTTGACAAACAACAGCCCGGAAGTAGTTGATCAAACTATATCGCTTCATTGGCAAGGTACACATCAAGTACAACTTAATGCGTCCGACGCAGATAATGACCAACTTTTCTATCGCATCGTTAAGGATGTAAATAAAGGAATGCTAACCCCTGTGAATATTAATACAGGGCTATTCGAATATACTAACGAAGGAAACGATATATCACCAGTCAGCTTTAGTTTTACAGTATCTGACACACTTGCCACCAGTGACGTTGTAACTATGATTATTAGTTTTTCGAACGCTGCACCGATAGCAAACGACTTAACAGTTGAAACTTATTATGCTACGAAATTGCATAGTCAAGTATCAGCTACTGATGAAAATTCAGATACATTAACCTTTGAATTAATATCTCAACCTGCAACAGGTGAATTAACACTAGACATTGAAAGCGGATTGTTTGAATACCAACCGCATGGTCAAGACAGCTATACAACAACTTTTACCTATAGAGCCTTCGATGGGGTTGATTATTCTGAGACTCAAACTGTGATTATTAAAGTGGTAGGTGAACCTGCTCCAATAATCCAAAAAGAAAAATCTTCAGGTGGAAGTGGCAGGTATTTTTTATTGCCATTATTGTTCATTTTATTAATGAGAACAAAACGAAAATCAGTTCACTAACTGAGTATCTAAAGATAAGTCTCGGGCAATGTTCGACAGCCAACTATGTTAGTTTTTATTACTAACATAGTTGGCTGAAAATGTGATGGATATTGTTGGGGAAATAAAATCTTTTCTTCATAGTTGATAAAGGAATAAATGGGATCTGGTTGATCTCACTTTATTTTTTGGGCTATCTCCACAGCTCATTTTAGACCCTACAAAACTTGCTTACGCAACTCTGTGACCAATTTTGCAATATCCAATGATGTATCGTTACAAAATACAATCGATGAATACTGCTTTTCAGGAATGCGCTCATAATTGGTGATAGTGCCAAGCCAGCCACCGCTATGATAAATGATTTTTACACCGTCTTTTTCAGTAATAAATTGGCCATTGGCGTAGTATTTACCTTCGGCTGTAATTGCTGGGTTGTTTGGGCGCATAAACTGGCTAAGTAATTGCTTTGGCTTTTTACCTAAGGTTGGGTTGTAGAAATAGGTATCCCATTTAGCCATATCTTCAACAGTGGTATGCAAACCGCCATCGCCTACCCAAAATAAGTTGGTCATATTAGTGAAGTAGTTGCCTTCTTTATCTTTGCTGTAACCATCTGCACGATTTTTAACGATTTCAGTCGGCTCATCACTGAAAAAGGTATTAGTCATACCTAATGGCTTAAATATGCGTTTATCACTGTATTCGCGAAGACTTTCTCCCGAAACACGTTCAACGAGCATCGACAATAAGAAATAAGCATAGTTACTATAGCTAAAACGTTCGTTAGGTTGGTTTCTTAACGGCACTGTTTTAACGTAATCGAAGAATTCTTGAATTGTTAAATAGTCTTCATTACCTAAACGAAAGTCGCCTGCCATGGAGGATTTAAGTTTCAGTGTATCTTTATCGAACTCAGTGTTTACAAAGTCATAATCACCCATGCCAGAATAATGGCCTAACATAGCATTAATAGTCACTGGCACCTTGTAATCTCTTAATTCTGGTAAGTAGGTGCGAATATCTTGGTTTAAGTCAATTTTCCCTTCATCGGCAAGAAGCAGCACAGCAAACCCCGTAAACTGCTTCGACACCGAAGCAATACGGTGAACATGTGTGCCATCAAGTGGCACATTAAGCTCCATATTTGCTAAGCCATAGCCCGCTTGATGAATGAGCTTGCCATTTTTTATAACACCAACACTACAGCCTGGGTTTTGCGTTTTTATCTCGGCAAATACAGTGTCAAATTTTGTATTATTTGGTGAGGCTGCATGTACCAAAGCACTTGTTACTAATCCTGATAACAATAATGCAGTAAGTGTTTTATTCTTCATAATTACCCTGAGCGTTTATAAATTTAATGGCACCTAATGTACCTGTTATTTCTAATTGGGCAATTGATAGTTTGTAACAAAGCATTGATTTAAATATTAAAACCAACATTTTTATACGTTCTAATTTGGCGAATAGATGGGGGCCAATTTGATGGCTGATAACCTTTGCTGCTTATTAACACTATCAAGATAACTGACAATAATAACGAAAATCACGTATTTGAATAATGTATTTTCTCTTTTTTTGACTTGAATAAAAGATAAACGTGATTGTATTTAAAACGACATAAATTGTTTAAAAATCTATCATCTTTCCCCATCAAGATTAGGCTGTACTTGAAAATTTTTGAACAAGCCAATTAACGGATTTGTTTTTGTAAACAGACCAACCATTTGCAGTACGGTTGAATAGATGTAGGGAATTCATCATGGAAAAAACCAAAATAGCACTTGTCACTGGCGCACTGGGCGGAATCGGCACAGCCATCACCAAAAGTTTAATCGCAGAAAACTACTTTGTTATTGCTGTTGCAAGCCATAACCGCAATGCGCAAGATTTTGATCAGTGGCTTAACAGCGAGCAAATCAACCCAAATTGTGTTGAAGCCTTGTTTTTAGATGTTACGGACACAAACGCATGTGCTACTGCAATTGAAGAGATGACAGAGCGCTACCAGCATATTGATTTATTGGTGAATAATGCAGGGATAACGCGAGATACAAGCTTCAAACGAATGACACTTGAGCAATGGCAAGCAGTGATCAATACCAACTTAAATTCTCTGTTTAACATGACGCAACCGCTCTTTGCGCAAATGTGTCAGCGTAAACAGGGTCGTATTGTCAATATTTCCAGTGTTAACGGTCAAAAAGGACAATTTGGCCAAACCAATTATGCGGCGGCAAAGGCTGGCATGATTGGCTTTAGTAAATCACTTGCCTATGAAGGGGCGCGCAGCAATGTGACTGTCAATGTGGTAGCGCCAGGCTATACCGAAACGCCTATGGTGGCAGCAATGAAAGAAGAAGTACTTGAAAACATAAAGGGACAAGTACCGATGCAGCGCTTAGCAATGCCTGAAGAAATCGCTAAAGCAGTATGTTATTTAGCGTCAGATGACGCAGCTTATATCACGGGTGAAACCCTTGCCTTAAATGGCGGCCTCTATATGAATTAAATCATGTGTGCTGAGTAGGATGTAAGTGACTTAGCCGCTTAACTTTTAAATAAAGGAATACCAATATGTACACAGATTTTCTAAATACACTAACAGAGCAAAATAAGAAATTTTTTGAACCAACAATTAAGTTTAATCAATTAGTTGCTAAAAATATTGAGCAATTAACAACTGTGCAACTGGATGCCGTTAAAAGCTTTTCTGAAACATCGCTTGCACAATTAAAGGCAGCATCTGAAATCAAAGATGCACAAACCGCGATCGATTTTAATGTCAGTCAGTTTTCGGCTTTGACGAAGTTAAGTCAGCAAATGATTGATGATGGTCAAAAGCTGAGCCAGTTAGGTCAAGAATTTAAACAAAATCTTGAAACACTCGCGAAGGAACAGTTACAGCAAGAAAAAGCATAAGCTTTCTGCCCAGAATAGGATCTGTATACAAAGCGCCAACACAGATCCTATTTTTAACGGAGGCTAAACTTTTTTCCCCATTAAATCCCTTTTCTGTAATGCTGTTTTAGGATATCCCAATGAATATGGAAACCGATTTTTATACCTCAATGCAAAAATATTGGCAGTATAGCCAAGATCTTATGAATCAATTTGGTCAACAACTGACAGACCCCTCGCCGGTGCAAAAAGCGTTATATGAGCAGCAAGGAAAAGATGTTTCAAAATGGCTTGAAACCTTGAGTCAGCACCCAGAAACAATGATCAAAAACCAATCTGATTGGTGGCAAAGTCAAATTCAAATTTTGCAGCAGGCTTTTCAAACAGATCTCAAAAACCTTGAACCTGTAGTAAAAGAAGAGCGTGGTGATAGACGTTTTAAAGATGAGCAATGGCAAGAGAACCCGTGGTTTAACTACATAAAACAAAGTTACCTGCTGTTGGGTCAGTCATTGCTTAAAAGTATTGAAGAAACGGAAGGGCTTGATGATAAACAAAAAGAACGCCTGGCTTTTTTTGCAAGACAAACCATCAATTCTCTTTCGCCCTCTAACTTTATTAGTACAAATCCTGAATTATTAAAATTAACGCTTGATTCAAAGGGCGAAAACTTACTTAAAGGCTTTGAGCTGTTTAAAAAAGACATGGAAAATTCGCAGGATATGTTGCGTATTAGCATGACAGAAGAAAACGCATTTAAGTTAGGTGAAGAACTTGCAACAACACCCGGCCGAGTGGTTTTTCAAAATCACTTATTTGAGTTAATACAGTACTGTGCAACAACAGACGACGTGTTAGAAAGGCCGTTGTTAATTGTTCCGCCATTTGTCAATAAATACTATATTCTTGACCTGCAAGCGCATAATTCTTTGGTGAAGTGGGCGGTAGACCAAGGTCATACTGTGTACATGATGTCTTGGAAAAACCCGACATCATCGATGGCACATATCGGGTTTGAAGATTATGTTGTCGATGGTGTAGTGAGTGCACTTGAGCATATTGAAAAAATAACGGGTCAATCAGATGTGAATGCGATGGGATATTGTATTGGCGGCACACTGCTAACAACAACTATGGCCTATTTTGCAGCAAAACGAAGTAAGCAACGAATTAAGTCAGCAACTTTGTTGACTACATTGCTCGATTTCTCTCAACCGGGTGAACTCGGAGTCTTTATTAATGAACCAACCATTGCCGCACTTGAAGCCTATAATACGCAAAATGGTATTATGAATGGCCACAGTTTAGGCACATCATTTAGTATGCTGCGCGAAAATAGCCTTTATTGGAATTATTTTGTAAATAATTACCTTAAAGGGCAAAACCCAATGAACATGGATTTACTTTATTGGAATGGTGACAGCACTAACTTAACCGCATCTTGCCATAATTTTATGTTACGTAACTTATACTTAGAAAATAAGTTAATTGAAGCAAAAGCGTTAAGTATACGCGGCACTAAAATTGATTTAGCTAAAGTAAAACAGCCTATTTATATGCTTTCAACACGGGACGATCATATTGCACTTTGGCAAGGTACGTTTAAAGGAGTAACCAATACAAGTAGCCCTGTAACGTATGTACTGGGTGAATCAGGTCATATTGCTGGTGTTATTAACCCGCCCCAAGCGAATAAATATGGCTATTATTGCGGTGGAGAATTGAACAGCACTGACAGTGAGTGGCTTGAAAATGCGACACATCATCAAGGTTCTTGGTGGCCTCATTGGCAAAGTTGGGTAACTGAGTTACATGGTAAAAAAGTACCTGCAAGGGCGACGCAAATTGAAGCTTTCCCTGGCATTTACGATGCCCCAGGTGAGTATGTAAAAGAAAAAATCTAACTTAAAATGGTGTTAGTTTTCGCAAAAAGGCGAGGTGTAATCTCGCCTTTTGTGCTTAAAAATATTGAAGCTTTAAGGTGTTAGGCACTTATTTTAAAACAATGTCTCTTAACTCTTTTGCGTCAGCCGTGATCACTAAATCAACCACTTTACCATTTTCAATTTTTAACACTGTGAGCTTATCTTCTTCTTTCGGCATGATATCTAGCGCACCACCTTCTTTGTCCATAACAATGGTGTACTTAAGCTTTTTCATTTTTGGTATTGCAATGAACTTACTGATTAAGCTTGGCATAGCACTGATGTCTGCATAATACTGGATCTTAGCTTTTTGCATTGTCTCATGGGTCTGATCACCAAACGCCTCGCGTACTATCTTGCTGCTATCCATATCATGGCTAAATAATACCCACTTTGTTTCAGGTAAAAGTGTATGTGGTTTTTCAAATTGATCATTCAGTTTCGGTAACGTAAGTGTATCCCCGACAGCAATGACTTTAACTTGCTCATTAGCAACAGATAAAACAGAGAAACTAAGGGTAATAAATAGCAGTAACGTATTGAAAAATCGCATAGTAAACCTTTTAAATCATAAACAATAAAACACATTTGCATTGTGTCATAGGCTTACTGATAAATGCAGTGATTAGATACTTTTTACACAATAAAACTGTAAATAGCAGTAAATGATGCTGCTAAATATCAAGCAGCACATTCATCTAGCCTTCTTAAGATTTATGTTTAAAAGTAATTAATTTTAAACATACGGGTAATAAAGTTGCGTAACCCGAAAGCATTTTATTCGGCTAGATTTTTTCTAAAAAGATGTTGTAGAGAAACTCATTGGGTTTTTCAGTGTATTGAGCTGTCATCATAGCTTGTTGTGTCTTTGTCTTTCGTTGATATAACCCATCGGTTTTGTTCTGTTCTTGATCGGGAAAGTACATTTGTGTGAGTACAGGCTCATAACCATGTTTGCCAATTTTCATATGAATATGAGGCGTTCGTTGATCCTCTGCTTTTGCTTGGTAAGGGTAAGCACCCGGCATAACAGTTTTGAATCGAAATGCACCATTTTTCCCACTTTGAATGATAGCCCAAGATTGAAAATTCTCATCGATTGGCGCATCGCTTGTGTCATGAGGGTGATGGTATTTGCCAAAGCTGTTAGCTTGCCATAAATCGATTGTGGCATCTTCAATGGGGTTTGAATTTGTGTCGAATACTTGACCAAAAATGTTTATTATCGTGCCTTTTGCGGTGCCCAATTTTCCGGCGACCTTTGTTAAGTCTGCATCTTTATCTTTTTGTGGGGTAATGGGATAAAAAGGCCCTTCGGCATCTCTGGGAGTGCTTATTTGAGCTCTGACTTTACTTGTAAATACCAGCCCTGCTGTTCCTAAAACACTATTTTTTAAAAATGCGCGGCGATTATTCAACGTCATAACGACTTCCCTTTTTTGTTTAACTTTCGCTTTGAAGGTTAATAGCAAAAATAATGCATTGTCCTATAAAAAATCTATTTTATTTAGGGGCGGGTATTTATTTTGAATTGAGCGGAAGGAGTAGGCGCTTTAATCTAGGTGGGAAAATGACCTTTAGTTGCTTAAATAAGGATTCTAAGCGACAAGTAAGACTACTTATTTCGTCATTTGCATTGGCACTTCATTGTTAAGACTCGAGCCGCGTATAAGCTAAGTTGTTAAGGCAATAAATAACCAAAAAGGAAATTAGATCTTAACAAAATAGAAAAATTATAGATTTTTAAGTAAATAAATTAGGCAACTTATCTGAATCTTACTGCTTATTTAACTGCATGAATGTAAATGCGTTTGATGGTTCTGTTTGCAGTTTTTAAAAATTCAAGCAACACTAATATTGAGCAAGTAATAGCAAACCACAGAAATATCGTTTTAAGAGTGTGTATGTCAGATAAACAAAATGATTCGTTTTTATTTAGTGAAGAGAACACTCAAGAAAGTAAATTGGACGATTTTTGCCAACAAGCATGTTGGCCATTATTGGTTGTTGATGATGATGACCAAATTCACCAATTAACACGATTGGTGCTTAGTGGTTATCAATATCAATCAAGGCCGCTAACACTCTTTCATGCTTACGGAAAAGAAGAGGCGTTATCGATTTTACGTGATAACCCAGATATTTGTGTGATTTTGCTTGATGTTGTTATGAGCAGTGATGATGAAGGGTTAGAGTGCGTAAAGGCGATTCGTCAGGAACTTAATAACAGTTTAGTGAGAATAATTTTACGCACAGGGCAAGCCGGAACGCACCCTGAACAAGAAGTTATGTTCAACTATGATATTAATGATTACAAATCCAAAACAGAGTTAACAAAACAACGATTATTTACTTCCATAACAGCCGCAATTAGAACCTACCAACATTTAGTTCAGTTAGAAACAATGCAACATCAACTTGCAGGGTTTAACGATAAACTAGAGCATAAAATTGCCAAACGCACCGCGCAATTAAAGGAAAAAAACGAAACCCTGGAACAGGCACTTGCGGAACTAAAAAGTACGAAGCAGCAACTATTAGAGCAACAGCAGCAGCTAATTCATTCAGAAAAATTGGCTTCTATAGGTCAGCTGGCTGCAGGTGTTGCCCATGAGATTAATACGCCATTGGGTTATGTCAGCAGTAATGTTGAAACCTTATGCGATTATTTTGATGATTATAATTGTGCATGGCAAGCAATTTCAAAAGCGGCGCCTGACGCTGCAAAAACGATTTCTGATAAGCATGATTTAGCATTTATTAATGAGGATATAAATTCGCTATGTGCGAGCATTGCTTCAGGGTTAAAGCGCATCAAAAGTATTTCTGGTGACTTAGGGCATTTTTCTCAAATGGAAAAACTAGCAGTGAGCAATGTGGACATCAATGAGGATGTTATTCAGCTGGCAATCAATATGGTTTGTTCTGAAATTAAACCAGATATTGAAATTAACTTTTTGCCAGGAGAGTTAACAAAATCAACAGTAATGCCCATAGAACTTAGTCAGGTCCTTGTTAATCTTTTAATGAACGCCAATGATGCAATTAGTAAAGCTGGCACCATTGAAATTAACACAAGCCAGCAAAACGATAAAATTACCATAGTTGTTAAAGATGATGGGTGCGGTATGAGTGATAACACAATAAACAAATTGTTTGATCCATTTTTTACAACCAAAGAAGTGGGCACGGGTACCGGGCTTGGGTTATCTATTTCACATAAAATAATTGAATCACATAATGGGGTAATATCTGTTAGCAGCGGCATAGGGAAAGGCACTGTTTTCACTATTGAATTACCTGTTGCAAGTTAGCCATCTAGTATTCTTTAGCCTTTAACTTAGCTGGCTTCATATCCATATAAACACCCCAGAGAGCTTGCTGCTCAATAAAGTTAGACTGTCTGCTGATGTGTAATGTTTTAATAACTAAAACACATCGTTGCCAAAAGTTCCCGTTAATACCGGCTAGTTTATCAATTCAAGTAAAACTTTGTTCTAAAACGGAATTCATAGCGGTTGCCTAGTGAAAATCAGCGCTGTAATAGCTTGTCATAAGAAAAACTAAGCGCTCACCTATGCTTAGTGGGCGTCAGTGCTCACCTTGCTGTTGGCCACGCTTACTTAACAAAAGACTATTGAATATTGGAGTTTAAAATGGATAAAAAACTTTCTTTTGCAATCGGTTTCAGTGCACTTTTTATGACTTTGCAAACTAATGCGAGCGAGACACCGAATTTGTCACCTAACGCGGGATTTGAGACCAGTAGTATTGCCAATGGCTCATTTTTATATGCAACAGATGAAAACTTTTCTGCGCCAAATTGGATTTTCACCACGGGCACAGGCATCGCCAACCACAGCAGTGTATGGGGTGGTGAAGCAAGCGCCCATGCATTGGCATTTTTGCAGGGTGATGAAGGCTCTGTTTCTCAAGTTGTAACGTCAAATGCTAACACCTACAAAATAGCATTTGATACAGCGCAAAGGGGGTCGTTCTCGCAAGGTGAATTAGCAGTATATTGGGATAATAAACTACTCGCGAGCTTTACGCCTAATGGCAATGTTTTTGAGCGCCATGAATTTATTACTCAAGGCTTGCCCACACTTATTCATATCCTTACGTTTAGACAAGTTGTAGCGGGGGATGCGACTGTATACGTCGATAATGTTGAGATTATTGCAAATCCTGTGACACATTTGGTGGTTAATAATTTTGAAGGCGCGTTTGATGTCAATAATTGGTCTGCAGGCTCCAATGCTCCGACAAATTTAGTGAATACTTCAAATGCGCCAAACTCAGTAACATTGACTAACTATCCGCAGTGGAATGTAAGTGGTTCAACGTTTTACATTGCTGCGCCAAGTAATGGCACAGTCAGCTTTGACTATACAGTGACGAATTCAACAGCTGCTTGCCCGGCAGGTTATGTAAATGATGGCGTGACTACGATGCTGCAAGAAGGCAATGGTTCAGCAAGTTTTGATGTGCAAAGCGGAGCGGTAATTGGCTTTGCCCTCAATGGTCAAAATATTGCGTCAGATTTTGGTTGTAGCAGTAATGGTTCGCTTGTTTCATTTGATGTGAGTAACTTTTCGTTTGTTGGCAATAACTAAACGAAGGATCAATAAGTAACCGCTATAACCATTTAGGCGCGTTATACTAATTGAAAAAAGGTTAACAGAGGTTTGGTTAACCTTTTTTCCATTAAGGTTATCAACGACCCAAATGTTTTATTACTAAAAAATATGTTACTCCACGACAACTCGTTTAAAGGGCATTTTTTGTCGATATGTGACGCAACGCCATAGCCATTCTAATGGGCCATATTGGAAGTGTGATAACCAGATTTTGCTGAGTTGGACTTGGCCAATAAAGCTAACCAGTGCGATAGTAAAACAGGCCAATGGGCTGAGAGTTTGATAAAGGGAAAAGCCAACACTTGTGAACAGTAATAAGCCAATCACACTGTGCAAAATGTAATTACTTAATGCTAAACGACCAACATAGCTAAAGTAAATAAGCGGCTTTTTTAAAATCCCCTTATGCCACAACCAAGCAATACCCCACAAGTAACACAAACCAAATGTAACGTCGCTTAAGAACATTAACTTAAACCAAAGTGGTCGCAGTAATTCGTGACGATAAAGATCGCTTTCAGGCAACCAAAAAAGAAATACAATGCGATAAATACAAGACAACACAGCGGTTACAATGGCTGTTTTTTGGAAGTAGTTCAGCCACTGCTTTGAGCCAAACTTTAATTCGCTTTTACTGGCGGCCATGCCTAATGAAAACATCGCAAACGCCATAGGAGCGAGGTAGAAAAGCAGCATCGGAAGGTTTGCCATATAGTCCGATTGCCGCAATAAAATCGTATCAAGGTAGCTACCTTCTCTTTGTGTTGTGATAATACCTTGCTCGCCGTAGGCAAGTAGCCCGCGATCGAGTTGCAACTGCGAATTTTCTAGAATAAACCCTGCTAAATGATCGTAAAATGGGAAGACTAATAATCCAATTCCTATAAACGTGGTCACTTTTGCGCTTAGCCTTACCATTATTAAACTTACTAATCCTAGCAGTGCGTAAAGGTGCAAAACATCCCCCGACCACAGCAGCAGAATATGCAGTATGCCAATGGCAAACAAAGCGCCCATTCGACGCGTAAAAAAGCCAATATAAGGCCGATTATTTTGCTGTTTTTTAAGGATTTGAAGGGTGATGCCTAAACCGAATAAGAAGGAAAAAATAGGGAAGAACTTATTGTAGAAAAACAATTGTAAAACACGATTAATAAGATCGCTGGTGGCATCTTGAAACTGGGTAGCAAAGCTATCTTGGTTTATGAATAAGCAATGCATTATGGTGATATTAATAAAAAAGATACCAAAAATGGCAAAGCCACGAAAAATATCCAATAGTGGATCGCGTTGAAGTGTGTGCATTGTGTTTTTGTTTTTTTTTTAACAATGATGTCATGGTGAGACGCTTTATACCAGCATAAACAAAGCTATTTTGATTACTGCCTTGCGTTTTAATTTTGATTTTCGGCGATTAAGTTTGTAAGTTGTATACAATATTTATGAGTAGTATCAAAACGTAATAAAGAGAAAACTATGAGAAAGTGCGCTTTTTTATCAATGGATTGTTTGGATGAGTTTGAAGTTTACGACGATTTGGTCGAACCCTATTTAAATCAACAGGGTTTCTCAGTGGATACCGTTTCGTGGCGAAATAAGGTGGTTGACTGGGACCAGTATGAAATGGTGGTTATACGTACCCCCTGGGACTACCAAGATGCGCCAGAGGCTTTTTTAGCTGTATTGGAACAAATCGAACATAGTCGTGCTGAACTGCAAAATTCATTGGACATTGTTCGCTGGAATATCGATAAAATTTATCTGCGAGAATTAGAACAGTTGGGAGTGCGCTTAATTCCTACTCAATGGCAAAATAGACTTAGCGATATTAAGATAACAAAAGCGCAAATAGACGCGTTCTTTAGTGCATTTGATACGCAAGAAATTATTCTTAAACCCCGTATTAGTGCCAATGCCGATAACACTTTCTGGTTAAAAGCTAAGCAAGATGTTGACCTTGATGGTTTAAATACGACATTTAGCCAACGCGACTTTATGGTACAGCCATTTGTGCCAGAAGTTGTGGAAAATGGTGAGTACTCACTTTTCTATTTTAATGGTGAATATAGCCATGCCATACTAAAAACCCCTAAGAAAGATGACTTTAGAGTGCAAGAAGAACACGGCGGGAGTTTGAATCGTGTCTCACCAGATACATCACTAGTTGATGCGGCGAATAAATGCATGCAAGCAGTTCAGAGTGTGCACGCTATGCCCCTTTATGCACGCCTAGATTTAGTTAAGTTTAACGGTGAGTATTGCCTAATGGAGGCTGAGCTTATAGAGCCTTCTTTATATTTTAATATGGATGCAAAATCCCCCGAGCGGTTTGCAAATGCAATGATCGCACGCTTGAAGTAAATCTATCAAAGCATTAACAGACAATAATGCTATTTTGAACGAGTCAATTCGAAGACAAGGTTAACGAGTTATACGTTAACCTTTTGTTCAAATTTTACTGGTAAAGCGCTTTTGTTATGTGATTATTTATTAGCTTAAGTAAATTCTAATTAACGTTCACCCTGCACTTCAAATTCGTCTTCAATTAAACGCGCTTTACCGTCTTCTTCAACGCGCCATAATTCGCGATGTACAACACCATACGCTTTATTCATTGTCCACTTCGAAGTGAGAATAAAGCTCATATCATCAAACTTAGTCCAAGTAACATCTGTGTAGTCAACGTCTTTAAACCCTTGTTCAATGATCCCTTGCCAGAAAGACTCTATCTCGGAAGTGCCTTCAAATGTACCAAAAGGGCGGGCATGCATTACGGCATTTTTGCTGTATTGTGCTGCACAGCCTGCAGCATCTTGGTTGTTAAAAGCGTGTTGCCATGCCGCGATACCTGCCTTACAGGCATCTAAAATCTGTTGTTCAGTCATCTTGTTGTCTCTTAATTAGTAAGGAGTGGCTAGATTAACGAGCTGCTAAGTGTTTAAAAACAGATATAATAGAAATAACTGTTTTGCTATACAGAACAATAAAAATGAATCGACTTAAACAAATGATGATTTTTGCCCATATTGTTGAGGCGGGATCAATATCATCCGCTGGTGAAGCGCTAAATTTATCTAAATCAGTGATCAGCCAAAACTTGAAGCAGTTGGAATACTCACTGGGCGTGGTGTTACTTAAGCGCACTACTCGAAGACTATCACTCACTGATGCAGGGGAGCGTTTTTATTCCCAATGTAAGGCAATTAACTCAATTGCGGAAAATGCGTGGGAGCAAGCACAAAGCTATTTAGCTGAACCGAAAGGGCGTGTACGCATTACTGCGCCAAATGCTTTAATGGAAACGTTAGTGACACCGGTAATTGCAAGGCTTATGAAAGACTATCCAGCGTTAAAACCAGAGTTGATAAGCGCGGATGAACAGCTTGATTTTATGGCGAACGATATTGATCTGGCGATTAGGGTCGGTCGCTCATCGGATAGTAATTTAACGCAAAAGCGTATTGGTGCGTTTAAAGATGTACTGTGTGGTACAGCGGTATTTGAGAAGCAAAATATCAACACATTGCCCTATATTGCAAATGTTTGGCAAGGCAATAAAATTAAGCACATTTTTATCAGTAAAGATGGTTCAGAGCGTCATTTCGAAGCCGAAGCGCAGTGTACGACTAACTCATTTTACGCTTGTGTGGCATTACTTAAAGCAGGTGCAGGTATTGGCATTGTACCTGACTTTTATTTATCGCGATTTACCAGTGAACTAGTACCAGTAGACCCACACTTAATGTTGCCAAGCACCCCTGTTTTTGCGATTCATCCTTTTGGTAAAAACCAACCACTCAACGTCAAAGTATGCATTGAAGCAATCACACAACATTTGCAGAATTTAGTAGGGGATAGCTAATTTTATCGATAATACACGGAGGAGAATCATGAACATTATTTCAATATGAACAGTATATAAATTCACCAACAATTCCTTTACACTCAATGAGCGGTTGTACCCAAAATTGACATGGACATTGATTGAATCTTCTTAATGCACTTCTGGTGATAAAGGAGAGATTCATTTAGAGGAATAATAATGAATAAAATACTGTTAGTTTTATTGGCCATTGCCACACCTTTCTCACTGCTCGCTGAAGAGCAAACACATAATGACCCTGCAAAAGTGATGCTGATGGGAGTGTTTCATTTTGCAAACCCTCAAGCAGATAAAGTGAAAACGAAGCAAATAAATGTAATGACTGCTGAAAATCAAGCGTATTTAACGTCTTTGACCAAACGACTCAGCGAGTTTAAACCGACAGTGGTGTTGCTCGAATACAATAAAAAATACCAACAACAAACGCAGCAAGAATACGCTCAGTATTTAAAGGGGCAATTTGACCTTAAAAGCAACGAGATTTATCAATTGGGATTCAGAGTTGCAAAACAGGCTGGATTAAGTGAAGTACATTTATACGACGAACAAGAAGTGCATTGGCAAGCAAAGCCTTTGTTTGAGTACATGGCCAAACACGACAGCGAAACCGAAAAAGCATTTAACACGTTTATTGCCAAACTGACTCAAGATATGGAGCAAAACCAGCTGACAAAATCATTAAAAGAGCTGTTACTTATGAGCAATAGTCCTGAATGGGATAACTTAAATAAATCTTTGTACTTTAGAACTAATCATGTAGGTGCAGGTAATGGTTTTGAAGGTGCCGATGCAGCCGCAAGTTGGTGGCATAGAAACTTTAGGATGTATGCAAATATTCAACACTATGCACAGCCAGGTGAGCGTGTGCTAGTAATTGGTGGGCAGGGTCATACATCTATTTTTAGAGACTTTTTAAATCTTGATTCACAGCGCGAAGCTGTTGATGTAATTCAGTATATTAAATAATCTCAACTCGGGATGGCAAATTGCTTTCTAACAGCCAATTTGCCTTTTAGTAAGAAAAATTGTCAAACTAAAACACTAACAGAATATAAGTTTATATATTCGATTAGTTGACTAACTTCTTAACCCTAGCCCAGGTTATATAACGTTTTGGTACAAAGGGAGAACAATGTGTAATGGCGTATGCAATGGCGCATTGTTTTTTTAGCGCTTACGCGCTTTCCAAGTGCCACCGTATTGGTAAGTATTAATATGGTGCTGTTTGATTGTTTGCAAACATGGGCCACATACAAATAACCAGTCTTTATTAGTTGCAAATCGACAGCGATACAAAACCGCTTTGCTTTGTTGGCATTGTGCACATGCCTTTTGACGAATTCTCACATTATATTTCTACAGTTTTCTTTTAAGTACGAAGATAATGCTTATGAGATCAACCAATAAACAGGGGCATATCAGAGCACCTAGCTTGATTTTGTCCGTAGTTTTATAACTGCCATAATAAGACTCAAGTGAAAATAGGTCCTTATTACACCCAAATAGCTTATAGGAAGTGCTTGCAGATTACTCTTTATATAGCAATTTGAGCCAGCCTTTAATGTTAATGTTATGACAATTGTCAGTGAAAACTTGTGACAAATCGCTCTACTTATCAAGTAAATAAAATTCAATACTCTCTGTTATTCAAAATCACATGTTTGTAACCATTGAAATATCGTTTAATTGGGAGGCGTTATGTCATATGTATTTTTGGTGTTGGCTATTGTAACGGAAGTGACAGCAACACTATTGCTTAAAGCATCTAATGGGTGGGAAAAATGGTGGTTTGGTATGGGCTCGATTTTTTTCTACTCTTTAGCAGGTATTTTTCTCGGCATCGTTTTAAAACATATGAGTGTTGGATTGACCTACACGATTTGGTCCGGAGTGGGAATTTCAATGGTGTGTGTTGCGTCAGTATTGCTTTGGCAGCAAAAATTCGATGTATACGCAATTGCTGGTATTGCTTTGATTGCTATTGGTACCGTGTTGATCACCGCTAAATCATCTGTGGTTTTGCAGTAATCATTCTCAAATATTTAAGTAACTATGTAAAAGGTTAACGTAATATCGCTAACCTTTTACGGCCGATTTAGAGGCGATGCTATTGGCTTATAACGCTTTATAGGTTTTACCCGCTTCTAATCCACATTGATGCGAGCTTGTGTTTTTGAACATGACTGGCAGAGTTTGACCGCATGGCATCTTGTTATAATTTGGTGATAAATTTGGCCCGCACTTTTGCACATCAAAATGTAAATGCGGCCCACCGGATTGACCTGTATTCCCACTTTTTGCGATTACTTGGCCTTGCGTTACGTGCTCGCCTTCGCTGACAAGTGCGCCGTTATGCGTTAAATGAAAATAGCGGGCGATTGTGCCATCTTGATGTTCAATAAATACATAATTTTCAGCAAGATCTTTGCCATTCCAATCTTCAAATTCATCACGTACAGCGACAACTTTACCTGCTCGAGCGGCGACAATCGTTGTGCCAATTGGCATGTTAAAATCGACGGCATAAAGTCCTACGCCACCATTACTTTTTCGGTAGTGCCCAGTTGATACTTCTACTTTAAAAGATGCCCCTGTTTGAAAAGGTAAAATGTAATCGGCACTGTTTTGCTCATTAAATACACTGCAATCAAGTGGTTGCTCTGCACATGCCGATAACGAGGCGATAAGTAAAAGTGCTGTTCCTAATTTATTCATTTTGTTCTCCTTTTGATACTTGTTTGTCGTATCCAATACGCAAAAAGGTTTAAACAATTTTAAAAAATTTTTCTACGGCAAGCGTCACTCATTAGTAATATAAATCTGCTCTACTTTTACTTTGCAAAGGTAAGCTCTGAGAGCAGGTTTGATAGGGCTATTACCGATAAGCACATTGTTAGACCATTATGCTGTGAACGAATTTCTATGACTTTACGTATCGTTACCTTTAACTTAGAAAAGAAATAAAAATGAAAAAAATAGTTTTAATGCTGGCATGTTTAATATCGAATGCGGTTTTTGCTGATGAGCGTGGTGCAATAAGAGCGCAATTAGAACCAATTGGTTTTTTATACGGGTTTGGCCTAGGTGTTAACAAAGAGATTTATAAAGGTTATGACAGACGTGTAATACCCTTACCAATTATTGGATATAGAAGTGAAGACCTCACTGTTTATGGCCCTTTTGTTAGCTATGAAATGCTTGAGTTAAAAGATATTGAATTTCAAGTTCAATTATCTCCTCGCTTTCAGGGGTTTGATGAGTCTGATAGTGACATATTTATTGGTATGGATGAGCGTAAGTTTTCCATGGATGCGGGGTTAAGTGCTAAGTATGAGCGCCAAAACTGGAAAATTAATTTGTCGGCAATGCATGATATTTTAAATAAATCAAACGGCTACGAGCTATCTGCGCAGTTAGGCAGGGCATTTAAAAGTGGCCCAGTCTTTTTTGAACCTAATATTTCAGTCAGTTACTTAGACAGCAAGCATGTTGATTATTATTATGGTGTTGGTGCACATGAAGCCGCTAACTTTAGGCCGCAATTCACAGGTGACAGTGCCTTAAACTCAGCTGTCGGTATCGCTATTTCAACACCTATTTTCTTTGGGGGTTTCACACAACTAGCCATTGATTACAATTGGTTTGACGACAGCATTACAGATAGTCCACTTGTTGAGGACGATACGAATATCAGTTTCAGATTATTATTCAGTAAGTTCTTTTAATTGAGATGTGTGTTGTATGCAAGAACTAGCAACTTTAATGGTGCTTGGTTGATATTGTTTCGCTGAACACTAGTAATGAATAAAAGCAAGGATTATAAATTGAGCAGTAAACTTTAAGGGCTTCAATAGTTACTGCTCTGCTAATTTATTTAGTAAATCAAAGCCCTGAAGGTGCACTAGGGATTGCTGCCCTTCCTAAAATGCCTGTCCCTTCAAGATCATCCCACCCGTCAGAACTTGTACACATGTAAGACGTCGAACCACATCTTTGGCCTCTTAAATGTGAGCCAGTAGATTTATATTTATTTATTCCTTTGCCATCACCCTCTTTAAACATAGAAAGCATGCTAGTTAATTTGTCTTGTGAGCCCATATTATTTGGGTTGACAGTAATTACTTCCATACCAAGTGTGCGTTCAAATTTGGTGATATTTTGTTGGAAGTCACTGCTATTTAATTTACTCAATTGTTTGGTAATTGATGATAGTTGTTTACGACTATCTTTGTAGTTAGATATGGCGAGGGCTTCGTAATAATTTGCTGCTGTAAGTAAATTCAGTTCTACAGCATTGCCTGTGTGATAAAGCTGTGCAAGCAGATATGTTGAAGGTGAGTGCTTTTGTTTATCTGCAAGTCTTAAGTAATCAAGGGCTTTGGCGGGGTTATCAGCAAGTGCATTGAGAGCAACTTGGTGCAAAGTTGGCCCATAACTATGTTTCAACAAACGCTTTTGGTAATAGTCCGCTTGCCTTTGGTTAACTTCAACTCCAATCCCTTGGCGATATAACATCTCTAAAATATGCATTGTTTTAAGAGCATACCGCTTAGCATCAGGTTGTTTATTGCGAGATGTTCTAATCAACCACTTTAGTGCTTCATTTGTGTTTTGCTCAACACCATCACCATATAAATAGGCAATGCCAAGTACCAACTGCGCTTTTGCTTCATTCCAACGCGCGTATTTGCGAAGTTGTTTTATCTTTTTGCTGCACTCTTCGGAAAGGCAAGTTTTCGTTCGGCTTTCAATCAGTTGATTTAGTTTATCAGAGGGAGTTTGAGCTAGCTGTTCGGAGGCATTAGGTTTTGTGCTTAGGCAAAGTGCGACTACTAAGCAGAAACTATAAATAGCATTTAATTGTTTTGACATCATAAAGTCCCTTTTCTAAATCATCATAGAGAATTTAAACAAACTTTAGATGTGTTTACAAACAAGTCAGAACTAAAACGTCTTTTATCTAATATTGGTGGCAGATAAGCCATATATTCATTATTTTTCTTTAACTTAGAGTATAATTTCTAAATAGTTGGTGATTAGATGTTTTAGTAGTTTATTCGTAATTTAAACGCTTCATGTTGCTTTTAGGTCAGAGTTGAACTTGATTTAACAGTACAACCGATTAATTCAAAAGGAACTTGAAATGGTTAGGGTACTACTTTTAGCGTGTTTGTTTTTTTGTGCTCACACCCATGCTACGAATTTATTACGGTTAGCTTCTGAGAAGGAAAACATTGATTTAGCTAACATCGCGCCTGAGCATAACCCATGGAGTGCAAGCTCAGTATATATTGCAGGTGATGTGGTTTCTCATAACGAAAATCTATTTGTTGCAATGCACTGGGTTAAAGGCATCGAACCAGTTAAAAATAATATTAATTGGGATGGGTGGATTTGGGTGCAAGGCCCTGTCATTGAAAAATGGCTACCCACTAAGGTTTATAAAGGCGGTGATTTAGTAAAGTATGGAACTGAGTATTTTCTCGCCCGTTATTGGAATGAAAATAACGAACCTAAATCTCATCATAGTTGGCAGCGTATACGCGATCTTTTTTATGTTTATCCTAATTTACCGCCAGCGCACCGTGATGACTACAAAACATTAGACGGCGTCGATCAAAACGCAAACGGTATTCGAGATGATTATGAGCGAATTGTTTATGAAAAATTTGACTCACCCGAGCTTATCACTTTTAGTTTAGCTGCTGCACCAACCTTGCAATTAGTCATTGATGTTGAACAAAATAGATTCTCTCATTTAGATGAAGATATAGGCAAAAAAATTATCTTGGATTTTGTGAATATTAGTATGTGTACCAGAGTATTACAGAATAATTTCCCACACTTTAGAAACCCCAAATTACTCTATTTCAATACTTTACAGAGAGCGTTTGCTAATCGAACAGGGCAAAATAAAATGCGTCGCCTCATTCCTTGGGATGATGAATTTCATTATTCAGCTGATAAAGACTGCGGCGCACTCACTGGGGGAGCGCCCTGATCCAACTTTTATAGAGTGAGCGTTTAAACGCGAAAGCTATATTTGAGCAGATTTGAATTGATCTTGTTACATTATTTGAGAATTGGGATATTGAATCTAACTGTTTGCTGATAGCGATCAGGAATGGCCTCACAAAAAAATCTTAAAAATAATTCACCCCCAAACTTATCGTCGTCCGTTTATAGCGTTAAACCATCTATAAAAGAGACAGATTATGAAAACAAATAAAACCTTAACCGCTTTAACAATCGGCACGCTATTTATTTCTGGTTGTTCGAATAAAGAGTCGGAAACAACAATTGCAAAGCAGCCTGAAAATGAAAAACAAGCCCAAACTACTAAAGAAAATAAAGAGATTGCGGAGGTTGAAAAAATTGTCGTAACAGGTAGCCGATTAGCTGATGTGCAAACTGATGGGGGAGCTGTGGAGTACATGAAAGCCAGTCAGCCACAAGTCTTAATGGCAGCACCTGCAATAAGAAAGCGTATTGCGCCACCGCCACCACCTGAATATTTTACGCAGCCTCAAAACCAAGATAACTACCTGCCGAGTGATAGTAATGGGGTATTTCAAGCTGCGACCACACCGCTTTCTACGTTTTCGGTTGATGTTGATACCGGAAGTTATGCCAATGTGCGTAGTTATTTAAGCATGGGGCAAAAGCCCCCACAAGATGCCGTACGCGAAGAAGCCTTTATTAATTATTTTGACTACAACTACCGCGTACCAGAAGACAAATCACAGCCGTTTGCTACTTTTACTGAATTAGCACCAGCGCCTTGGAGTGATGAGCGCCATATTTTGCGAATTGGTTTGCAAGGTTTTGATTTACCAGTGAGTGAACGCAAGCCGTCTAATTTGGTGTTTTTATTGGATGTATCGGGTTCGATGCATGATAAAAACAAGCTGCCTTTACTAGTGCAAAGCCTAACCATGATGGTGAAACAGTTATCGGCACGCGATACGGTGAGTTTGGTTACCTATGCAGGCAATACTGAATTAGTACTAAGTCCCACTAAAGGCAATGAAAAGCAAACTATTATTAATGCGCTACAAAAACTACAAGCAGGTGGCGGTACACATGGTGAAAGTGGTATCAAAATGGCTTACCATGCGGCGAAAAAAGCGTTTATTAAAGGCGGAGTGAACCGCATAATTTTAGCCACTGATGGTGACTTTAATGTTGGCACAACTAATATTGATGCACTCAAAGAGATGATTGCTGACAAGCGCAAGCAAGGCATTTCCTTAACCACACTTGGCTTTGGTCGCGGTAACTACAACGATGCCATGATGGAACAGTTAGCTAATATTGGTGATGGCAATCATGCCTATATTGATACCCTGCACGAGGCGCAAAAAGTACTTTTAAGGCAAATGAGCGGCACACTGCAAAGTATTGCGAATGATGTCAAAATTCAGCTCGAATTTAACCCAGCACATGTTAAAGAGTATCGCTTGATTGGCTATCAAAATCGCTTACTGAAAGACGAAGACTTTAATAACGATAAGGTCGATGCCGGCGAAATTGGCGCAGGTCATACTGTGACTGCGCTTTATGAATTAACGCTTGCTGGCAATAAAGGGCAAGTTGATGCACTGCGCTACCAACAAAAACAAGTGGTAAGTGCCAGTGAAGAACTGTTACAGGTGAAAATTCGCTATAAATTACCGGGCGAAACGGAGAGTAAACTAATTAGCCAAGTAGTTAATAAACAACAGGTGTTAAATGATTTCGATAGTGCCAGTTTGGATTTTAAATTTGCGACTTCAGTCGCGGCATTTGCGCAAAAGTTAAAGCAGAGTCAGTACTTAGGCAGTATGAATTACCAAGATATCGCCACAATTGCACGAGCAAATAGGGGAGATGACCCATTTAACTATCGCGGTGAATTTGTTAACTTGGTTGAACTTGCCAGTGCTTTATAGTTGAATCACCATAGCCTATATGACTACAAACATTGAACCACACATGGAAACGGACGAGGCACTTATGCTTGATTATGGAAAAGGTGATCAAGCTGCCTTTCGTGCCCTTTATGCCAGACACAAAGGGCCGTTGTATCGTTATGTGTGTCGCCAATTAGGCACAAAGCATCAAAATAAAGCACAAGAATTATTTCAAGAAGTGTGGCTGCGGGTAATCGATAATCGCACCCGTTATAAAGTTGAGGCTAAATTTAGTACTTGGCTTTATCGTATCGCCCATAACTTGTTGGTTGATGAACAGCGAAAGTTAACAGCACGAGGTGAGCACCTGTCTTTGGTGAATGATGAACAAGGTGAAGGCGAAAACATTACTCTTGCCTCAAACCAAACACATCAGGAAAACACTTTGCATAATGATTATTTACAAAAGGCCATTAAGCATTGTGTTGAGCTACTTGTACCACAGCAACGCGAAGCGTTTTTACTGCGCCACGAAGCAGGGTTTGAACCCGGACAAGTTTGTGACATTGTTGAGGCAAAACCTGAAACCGTTAAAACTCGGTTACGCTATGCTATGTCGCAACTTCGCGAATGTTTGCAGCGTAAAGCGGGTGCAACTGAATTAGGAGGCGAAAGGTCGGTATGAGTAAGCAATTTAACGATGAAGAGATCATTAAGCTTTATCAACAAGATAATGACGAGATGCCGCCAAAAGCCCTCGATGACGCCATTTTGGCCCACGCGTCCGATGCAATTAGCAAAGAGCAGCCCGTTATCATAAAGCCAAACCGCTGGTGGCAATATTCTGGTATTGCTGCTGCAATGGTTGCTATCGCCGTGTTTGCACCTTGGCAGTATTATCAAGAACCAGATTTTGAATCAGAATTAAAATCAGTAGAATCAATTGATAAACCAGCGTCACAGCAAGCCAAGAAAACAGCCAAACGTGAACCGCAAGTTGAAATGATGGAACTATTAGCAGATGACGTGCAGTTAGAAAAAATAGAAGTAACGGCCTCAAAAATTGAACACGCAGCCCAAGAGCAAGAAACGCGAACTGTTCAGGCGCCCCCGCCTGCAATGCTGAATTTAAAAGGCGCTGAACCACTTTCTGAGTTCAAAGGTGTTTTAGCTAAACTTGAAAAAAATGATAAAAATGGTGCAGAACAAGCGCTAATTGAATTACTAAAAGCAAAACCAAAGCTTCACGATAAGATCCCTGAACCTCTGAAGGGTTTATACCAAGCGCTCCTTGAAAATGGCAAGCTGACTAAACCTAAGTAGTTGGCATGCTTTGATTTTATGAAGAACGCGGTTAGCTATGCTCTTGCAATGCTTAGCTCTACTATTTAACAACTTATGATTCTAATAAATGAATTAGAGACTTGAAATCTTTTCTTCAATACAAAAACTCATACTTCGCAACTAGGTGAGTGTAATCATCTGATTGCTTGTATGCTTTCATTGCTTTATTAAATTCGAGCATTAATGTTTGCTTGGTAAAAGCAATGTTGTAATGAGTTTTAGGAAAAAGGCGGTGGATATCTACATTCGAAATATGAGAACTCCCAACTAATTCTCTACTGAAGTAGTTAAAAATATTAATGTCCATCACTACCAAATCGACTTTGCCTTTCAATAACATTTCGACCTGTTTTCGTTGATCAGGTAATTCCAAATAGAGCGGACTCATATTGGCAACCTGCTGATACTCTCTACCTAATACAACAGATGCGTTTTGAAAAGCCACAATTGAGTATGATTTTAAGTCGGATACTGAGTTAATTTTGATACTGCGTCCTTTCAAACTAATGACGGCATTTTGATAGGAAATATACGGCTGACTGAGCACTAGGTTGTTGATGTCCATTCGTTGATTCATTGTTAATGCTGCATCAACCTTACCTACTTTGATCAGCGTATTTGAGCGACCAAATGGTACATAAACATAACTGACAGAATAACCCATCGAAGCAAAAATAGCTGAAACCATGTCAAGCTCAAACCCAGAGTTGGTTTCTTCAATTACATAAGGAGGTTTGTTCCAACCAACTGAAATTGAAAGTGTTTGCGCGATAGCATGATTGGGAAAAGCAATTATTAAAATGACGAGTATGTAAAACCATATAGAATAATGCTGGTGGCGCTTTATAAACTCTTTAGTCACATATTTACCCTTTTTATACATTTAGATTTAGATTAGGTTAAAACCTCATCTTTCGCTATGCATTCGTGTATTATTAAGCCATTGTAAAAGATGGTTTTAAATAGTGAGAGTTGCGTAACATGGCAAACACCGCACATGCGTTACACATTTTGGTTAAGCACAAAGAAAAAGCAGAAGATATTCTTAAGCAACTTGAAAAAGGGGCTAAATTTCAAACTTTAGCAAAGAAATACTCTAATTGTCCTTCGGGCAAAAAAGGCGGCGACCTAGGGGAGTTTAGGCGCGGCACTATGGTCCCGCAATTTGATAAAGTCTGTTTCTCTTGCGAAATTTTAACGCCGCAATTAGTTAAAACCAAATTCGGTTGGCATATTATTAAAGTACTATATCGCACCTAAGAGTTATCACTTTTTTGTAATTGATGGGTTAAAGTTTGATGCCTAAGGGTCTTTCAAGTAGGCTGAATTTTATAGCTAGGTAAATTAATAAGAACAAAGTGGACTCAGTCACACAAATCGCATTAGGAAGCAGTGTTGGTTACGCATTGCTTGGTGGAAAAATAGGGCGTCGGGCACTCATTGTGGGTGCAGCTTTCGGCACATTACCAGACTTAGATGTATTAATTGATTTTGGTGGTGCAGTTGAAAACTTTGTATTTCATCGTAGTTTTAGTCATTCACTTTTAATACAGGCACCACTTTCCCCGTTTTTTGCTTGGTGTTTATTACAGTTTAGGTGGGCAAAGTCACTGTCTATTTTGCAATGGAGCTTTGCAATATTCGCTATATTAAGTACACATGCATTACTTGATAGCTTTACCGTATATGGCACCCAATTGCTTTGGCCATTAACTCACCACCCGTTTGGCTTATCCAGTATATTTATTATCGATCCAGTTTATAGCCTACCTCTATTATTTGCTTTGTTGCTGACTAGTTTTAAATGGTTAAATGCGCATGCACATAAGATTAATGTTAGTGCACTAATACTGAGTAGTATTTATCTAGCGTGGGGATTAGCTGCAAAGTGGCATATCGACAATAAGGTTCACCTTGTGCTAACAAAAAATGGAATATCTCCCTTGGCTTACGTGAGTACGCCCGCACCATTCAATACACTATTATGGCGAGCCGTAGCTACAACCAACACGGGGCATTATGAAATTTATGCGTCCGTGTTCGATAACCCTGATGACGTCAATTTACGCTTTGTCCCAACACGTAATGACTTATTACTTCATATTGAAAACGATATCAGAGTAAATATGTTAAAAACTTTCACGAAAGGGCTGTACGGCGTTTATTTTCATCAAGATCAAATTGTAATAAGCGATTTGCGGATGGGACTTGAAGGTTATTATGTGTTTTCTTTTGTTGCTGGCACTAACACTGGCAAGGGTTTTGTAAAAGGCGATTTTAATCAATTAGCGAACCGTCCACCCATTGATGGGGTTCATTTAATTTTTGACAGGATAAGCGATCCTGCTGTAGACCTCTTTCGATTAAATGAGTCTAAGTAGGTGAATGGGGCAGAGTTTTAAACTTGCCCCACATAACTAAACCTTAGCCAAAGTGCGCGGCAACGCGTAAGTTAGGTAAAAAACCGTCGCTGGCAGCTAAATGCGCCGCAATACCATAAGTATTTTTTAACTGGGATTCATTGAGTACATCTTTAGGAATACCACAAGCAACAATTTTACCTTTTTCGAGTAAGTAAGCGGTGTTAGCAAAACTCGCTGCTAACGCTAAATCGTGCACGACTGCAACAACGCCTGCGCCCATCTTCGCTACCTCTTTTGCCAAATGCATCACTTGATACTGATGATAGAGATCAAGGCTCGCTGTTGGTTCGTCAATTAGCAAATAACAGGGTTTTTGCTGCGCTAAAATTGGCAATAATTGACACAACACACGTGCAAATTGCACACGCTGTTTTTCCCCGCCTGAGAGTCTTGGAAAAGCTTGCTTTGCCAAATGTTCAACATGCAATTTTGCCATAGCCTGTTGTGAGAACGCTGCAAGCTCTGATTTACTGTAATCCTCTTGATGGACATAGTGCGCCATATCGACAATTTCTTGCACACTAAAGGGAAACTCGCAGTCATAATTTTGCGTCAATACAGCACGTATTTTTGCCAAGTTATCGCTGCTGTAGTTTTCTAATGCCTTACCTTGGTAGCTTACCGCCCCTTTATTAATAGCAATATCACCAGATAAGGCTTTGAGCAGAGTTGATTTACCCGCGCCGTTTGGCCCTAACACTACGGCTAATTCGCTTTGTTTCACTTCAATAGTTGCATTACTTAGCAAGGTTTTGTTGCCTACCTGTATTGAAATGTTTGTGCCTTTTAGCATCTCATAGCTCCTTAATGCGGTAAGTTTTAAATAGCATTATTAGAAAAAATGGGCCGCCAATGGCACTGGTAATTAGGCCTATTGGTAACTCTGATGGCAGTATTAGAGTTCGCGCTAATATGTCGGCGAGGCTCAGTAGCATAGCACCGCCTAACATTGAAATAGGCAATAAATAGCGATGATCAGGGCCTAATAGCAAGCGCACAATATGCGGTACAATAAAGCCAACAAAGCCAATAATGCCAGTAATTGCCACGGCAGCGCCTGTACACAGTGCGGTATATACAAAAACCTTTTTTTTCAGAGAGATAACATTTATTCCTAAATGTTTAGCTTGTTGTTCTCCGAGTAAATAGAGATTTAATGGTTGTGCTAATCTAGCAATACCAATACAACACAGCACAATTAAACATAAAGCAGGAACGATCATCTTAAAGCTATTACCAGCAAGCGAACCCATACTCCAAAATGTCAGATCCCGTAGTTGTTCATCGGAGCTGATCATTGTCAAAATACCGATCACTGCGCCAACTATGGCATTTACTGCAATGCCTGCAAGTAACAGGCTTACGATAGTAAAACGGTTACCATTACTTGATAGACGATAAATAATCGCACATATAGCAAGGCAACCAATAAATGCACCCATTGGCACGGCATAAATACCATAGTTTTCAACAAAACCACTGAGCAGTGTTGAACCAAGTACAATAGTCGCAATGGCACCCAGTGCAGCGCCGCTTGAAATGCCAATTAAGCCAGGGTCGGCAAGTGGATTTCTAAATATTGCTTGCATTGCAGCGCCACATGCTGCCAAACCAGCCCCGACAAACATGGCTAATACCAAGCGCGGTAATCGAATTTGCCAAATTACAGCGTGCTCCAAACTCGTTACTTCAGGGTTAAACAAAATTCTAAATAGACGCGTTAACTTAATGTCTACGCCACCAAGCGCGAGCGCAATAACAGCAACGGATACCGAGCACACAACAAGGAGGCTAATTAAAAGCTTGCGCGCAGTTTGTTCAGGGATAAGCGACTGATTAAGCACCAGCATTTATAACGACTCAACTTTTGTTGCACTTTGTAAGGCGCTAAATTGGTAGTCATTAGGGAGTTTTGCATTGGGGTGCAGTTTTGATGCGAGCTCTGCAACTGCTTGCGGTGTTCGTGGTCCCATGCCCAACAAATAAGAACCATCGAAAATAAGCACCTGATTCTTTTTAACCGCGTTTGAGAATTTAAAATGGGGAATGCTTGCCAGATCAGCTACTTTATCTTGTCCATGTCTGCCCATGGCAATAATAAAATCTGGGTTCATCGCCATTGCCGCTTCGGTTGAAAGTGGCTTCCACCCATTGAAATGTGTAGCAGCAATATTAGTCGCGCCAGCAGCTGTGATAATTTCATGAGCAGAAGTACCCGCACCTGAAACAATCGGCTGTCCACTACGCAAGTTTAAAACAAATAACACGTTAGGTGTGCTAGTTACTTGCGATAATAGGTGCGTTAAGGCATTTCGATCTTTAGCAATATGATTAACAAGTTGCTTTCCTTTTTCTTCAACATTGAGTAACTGGGCAACTTTTTTAATTTTATTTTCTACACCAGCTAAATTGTCATTTTCAGAAAAAATATGGGTTTTTAATCCTGTGTTTTGCAGCTGTTTGAGCACTTTTTCAGGGCCGGTGTCGGCTTCGCCGAGTAACAACTCAGGGTTGAGCGACAAAATGCCCTCAACATTAATACGACGAACATAACCTACCTGAGGTTTGTTTGTTGCATCGCTTGGGAAAACACTGGTGCTATCAACCCCGACAATACGTTGCTGTTCATTAAATGCGTATATGATTTCGGTGATAGAACCACCAGAAACAACTATTCGCTCAATGTCTTGTGCTGCCTTACCTAAGAGTGGCACTAACAGTAGTAACCAGATGTTCAGTTTTAAAAATCGTTGTATAGATACTTTCATTGTAATTCCAAAAACAGTAATATCTAATGCAAATGATAACAGTTAGTATTTAGATTAATCAAATGAAGTTTCTTGCTTGTGTGATATTTTCGGCGCTTTTGCATCTTGCAGCATGGCTTGTAAACCCAGAACAACCTTTGGTTTCAGTGTCAGGCGTAAAGGCACAAGTATCAGATCGTAAAGTAAAAGTGATGCAACTGTCATTAACTCAACCTGTAGTTGAATCACCCGTAAAAACCGTAAAGAAAAATAGTTTTAAAACTGACTTTAACGGTAAATCTTTGCGGATTGCGAAGACACCAAATGCTGTCAGCAAGCCAGAGATACTTGACACCACCAGAGCTAAAGCACTGATTAAGCCGCTTGATACGCCCCCGACCAATACTGTGAAGCAGAAGGTAAATAAACCACAAAAGATTGCTCCTAACAAAATCTCACCGGCCAAACAGTTGCAAACACAGCAGCTCGCAAGTGCCAAGCACAAATCGCAACTTGATAATCAAGTGGATGCGATTGTTGAGTTAGACAAACCCGCGCTATTTAAAAGCCCAAGACCGCAACTCAAATACCCATTAAAAGCAAAGCGGCGAGGACTCCAAGGTGTCAGTGTGTTAGCGATAGAGCTCGATAAAAAAGGCAACATCGTAAAATTGTCAGTGGTCAAAAGCAGCGGTTACAAAAGTTTAGATAACGCGGCAATAAACAATGTAAAACAATGGCAATTTCATCCTTTTAAACAAGGCAAACAGGCCGTTAGAGCAAGGTTTACCGTACCCATCGAATTCAAACTTTCTTAATTTATCGAGGAAACAATGTTTACCTATTTAGAGCAGCTAGGCCCAATGCTTTGGCCATTTATTGTTATTTCAATTTTTGCTACGGCAGTCATTTTAGAGCGTGCGGTGGTATTAACCTTTGCCTGGTTTGAAGTACGCGCAATTTTAACAAATAAGCGAGATTACCACTTTTCATTACTTGAGCTTGCGCAAATATCGTTGCAACAAAAAGTGATGGCGTGGCGAACACGCTTAGCCTTTTTAAGTTTAGTTGGCACGTTAAGTCCATTAATGGGGCTCTTTGGCACTGTGTGGGGCTTAGTGGTGATGTTTCAAAGTATTGCACAAAGTGATCAAGCGGTTACACCGGCTCTACTGGCTGATGGCTTATGGGAGGCAATGTATTCAACCATGGCTGGATTAGCCATTGCGATGCCGTGTTTATTGCTCTACGGACTTGCGCAAGCAGTCGTCGAAAGAATGCAAGGCGAACTCATCATTTTCATTAACCGCACATGGCATGAAAAGGGCTCTGCCAATGCTTGAGTTACCTAAAGTGAAAACACAAAGTATGGCGGCTGATCTTACCGCGTTATTGGATGTGTTGTTTATCGTACTGGTGTTTTTATTGCTAAGTGTTGCTGTAAAAGTGAATGTGATGGAGGTCAGCTTACCTACGGTTGGTGATAATAATGCTCCAGTGATTGAACAGCAGCCAAAAGTGATAAGCCTAATTTACGAGCAAAATAAAGTGAAGTTTGCTTTGAACGATCAACCATTTAGCACACTAGAGCATGTTATAGCTGCGCTCGAGCATGACCTTAATTCTGCACCCACTTTTATTGCGGTGGATAAACAGGTTCCCAGTGAATATTTAGTACAAACCCTTGCTGCGTTAAGTAAGCAAAACATTACGATTGCAAATATTTTAACTGAACGCAAATAAAAATAGTTATCATTTATATTTGATGTGTTATAGTCCTCATCCGTACAGAAGTTAAAGCATATTTAAATTGTGTTTTGCTTTCAGTAGCAAGGATTTTGCACTTACAACAACGATGCGATTAGCAAAGCCTGTATTGAATTTTAAAGGGATTTATAAGTATACAGCTGAAGAAAAAATATACTCTGGAGTAACTCATGCGTTTGTCTCTTATCTGTCTTTCTATTGCTGCAATATTGCCAACCATGTCATATGCAGATGCACTTAAAAAAGACACCGACTTAGTTGAAACGTCGCTTGATGCGGTAACCGTAACAGCCACTCGAACAGAAAAGTCAGTGTTGCAATCTGCACAAGCGGTTAATGTCATTTCAGCAGAAGATGTTGAGAAAAAACTAGACAGAAACCTTTTTGATACCCTTGATATGATCCCAAATGTGAGTGCCAGCGGCGGGCCTCGTGCGGCAGGGCATAAGTTTAATATTCGTGGTTTCAGTGATGCGGAAGATGTACTCGTTACCGTGGATGGCATGGTGCAAACTTTCGAAAAATACCGAATGGGTAGTTTATTTACCGACCCTGATTTATATCGCACGATTAGTATTAAACGCGGTACAAGCACAGTATTACATGGCGGTGGCGCGTTAGGTGGCGTGGTGCAACTTGAGCTTAAAGATGCGGCCGATTTTTTAACTGAAGATGAAACAGCTGGTGCCATTGTTAAATTGGGTTACGACTCTAATAACGAACAAAAAAATGGCAGTGTGTATGCGTTTGCAAGGCCAACCGAGTCACTCGATTTACTTGCTGCAGTGATCAAGCGGGATGGCGATGATTTTGAACTTTCAAATGATGAAACATTAGATAATTCAGCGCTTAAAAATACATCTTTGTTATTCAAGGGCGAATATTTCTTATCTGAAGAATCCGTCATTGGCGCGAGTTTTTCGCAAACTTCAGATGGCCAACGCACTGAATTCAATACAACAGATCCGGGTGCTTGGGGTACCCTTTATCGCGATGTTGATCAGACCAGTGCAAACGTGAGTTATGAATTTGTGCCTGAAAACAATGCGCTGATAGATTTAACCATGAAGCTAGGTTTTTCAAACAGTCAAGTAACTGAATCTGACGGTGAAGGCATGCTAGCTGATTTTGTTGGCATAGAGTCCAATTACGAATACAACATCACTACTTTAGATGTAATGAATAATTCACGCTTGAGCGGACACACCTTAACCTACGGTTTGCAATACACAGACCAAGAACGTGTTGGGGAAAAAACAGCATTACCTTGCGAGCAGGTAGATTATGAAACATATCGTTGTGTGAAGTACGGTGACACACCGCGTAAGTCAGAAATGACATCGCACCCAGGTGGCTCACAAAAGCGCACAGGCGTGTATCTGCAAGATGAATTTAAGCTAGCTGATTTGACCATTATTGCGGGTGTTCGATATGAACATTACAAGAGTTCCCCGACAGCCCAATTTGCACAGCAGTTTGACACCCTAAAAACAGAGGTATCGCACAGTGATTGGGCGCCTGCCATCAGTTTGAATTATCGGGTAAATTCAAACTTTGCAGTGTTTGCCAACCGCCAATCAGGTTTTCGTGCACCATTACTGGATGAGTTATACGATCAATATGGTGGACGTCAACCAGCATTAGATTTAGGTCTTGAATACAGTGATAACACTGAAGTAGGTGTGACCTTTGATGCGAAAAACCTGATTACCGACAACGATTCACTTACTGCACGCTTTATCTATTTTGATATCAATGTGGATGATGAAATTACGTCCGTGACAAGTGAAGCAGCAAATCCGTTGCCGGCACCAAGATACGCCAACCGTGCTAGCAATGACCGCGATGGTATCGAGTTTGAACTTAACTTTGCAACCACCATGCTATACACCAATTTAGCCTACAGCAATATTGATGGCGAAGATCATTTAGGTGAACCGCTATGGTATTTACCTGCGGATAAACTGGCCTTAAATGCGGGTGTATTTGTACTTGATAACGCGCTTCGTATTGGTACTCAAATAACCCAAAATGCTGCGCGCGATGTTCAAGTGTACGACCGTACAACACGAACGTATACCAAGCAAACACAAGATAGCTATGCATTAGTAGACTTATATGCAAATTGGTCACTCTCAGAAAAAGTGAACTTGCGAGTTGCTGTCGATAACGTGTTTAACAAAGAGTACAAGCTGATGGCAGGTACTGGTGGCGGCATCGGAGATTATGGTTTAGGGCGTAATATTAAAACGCAAGTTAGCTGGCGATTCTAGGAGAAATCAGATGAATACATTGCTTGAAAACTATCAAAAACTGCAAACTGAAGAGCCGCGACTAAGAGCTGTTGACGCTGCAGAAAAATTAGGTGTGAGTGAAGCTGAACTGCTTAATGCTCTGGTTGGGGTAAATGTAACGTGTTTGGATCCAACCAAGATCCCAGAGATATTGAAATCATTTAAAAAGCTTGGCCGAGTTATGGCGTTAACGCGTAATAATGATGTTGTTAATGAAATTAAGGGGGTGTATGAAAAACTCTATATTTCAGAGCGTAATGATTCCTTGATGGGGGTGGCTATTAATCCAGGCGGTATTGATTTGAGGCTGTTTTTACATAAATGGCAGAGTGTATTTTTAGTTGAGTCTGAGCGCCATTCAAGTGTGCAATTTTTTGATAAAGAAGGAAAAGCAGTACATAAAGTGTTTACTACACCACAATCAGACCTTACTGAATTTGCAAATATAAAAGCGCGCTTTGAAGTGCCTGCATATCAGCTTGCAGTGACATCAGAAATTCAGACTGCAAAGAATGAGCATACACCGAGTGAAAAAGAACTTACTGAGTTTAGAGAAGCATGGGCAAAGCTTGAAGATGTTCACTTGTTCCCTAAATTACTTGATACATTTAACTTAGGGCGTGTTCAGGCACTTGAATTAGTTGGTTCGCCATGGAGTTATGAGATCCCTCATAATGTATTACCTGAGGTGCTTGAAACAGTGAAAGCGCAAGCGCAGGAAATCATGGTATTTGTAGGAAATCAGGGGGCAGTGCAAATATACTCAGGTCCAGTGAATACCTTAAAGCAGGTTGGGGAATGGTTTAATGTACTTGACCCAATGTTTAATTTACATGCAAAAGCCGAACAATTTAATCGTGCGTTTGTAGTTAGAAAACCAACGGACAATGGCGAAACAGTGGTGACATCAATTGAGTTTTTCGATGCGCAAGGTGACACTGTATTGACATTGTTTGGCCGAAGAACTGAAGGTAAAAAGCAAACGAAAGAATGGCAATCTATTTGTCAGAATTTGACCGAAGAAAAACTCGCAATGATTAGTTAACTTTATTTAACGTTTAACTAAGAATGTATGTTTGAATAGCTTGAAGCTAGCTTTGAAAGCTGGCTTCAAGCTAACCTATCTCATCAACTAACTGCATTGAGAAAGCAATAATTCCTCCGATTAAGGTTCTTTTAATTTTTGTGTTATGGCTTCTTGTACAAAATATGCTTCTTGACCAAAAAATTCCACGTAATGCGATTCTGCTATCATTTTTTGATTATTCGGCTGTCTAAGTAATTCGTTGTACATTCTAATAACGGCTTTGCCAAGCTCAGAGTTTGCACATGCAATATAGCCAAATACGACATGACCACCTTCATCTAGTTTATGAAAACTCAGCTTGTTTAAATCGATTTCTGGTTCACTAATAAAGGTCGCATTGTACTCAATAACCGCATCAAATTTTTCTTTTGCAAACATAAGACGTAATCGTTTTGCTGCATCTTTACCAGATATCCACATAAGTTGTTTGTTGTGGGCTTTAAAAAGCGCATCGATATGTTTGCCATATGCGCGCCCGCTTACGGCGCCGATGCGTAATGAGTTTTCTTTTAATATTTGCGCTAATGAAACGCTATTTGGCAACGCGGTGGTTTTATGAACAACGAATCTGTTAGGTGGAAAAGCGACAATTGGCTTGGCAGTAAATTCAGCAAAGCGTTCTCGCTCAGGTGTTTTAACTTTGTTGTATAAGCAAACATCTGGTTGGCTAGTAAGCTCTCGCCATTCTCTAAGTCGGCTTGCCGGGATTAATTCCGCAGAAATGTGCCCTTTGCTTTCGAGCTGATTTGTCAGGTCGAGTAGTATACGAAACCCCATATCCAGTTCGTCTGCTTCTTCAGGTTGCAAAACATCTGACACAATCTTCACAGGCAGTGGACTGGCGTTGAGTGCACTTGATAAAAGAAAAAAACAACAAATAATATATCGCATAATACAAAACACACACTCGATTTACTGGTTATGAGTATAGTTTGGTTTGCTGTTTTAACATGGGGCAAACGCGATTAATGTTAAAAAGGCAACAATGTTTCGCACAGTCAAAGATCCACCTTGTCACTTTCTACGTTGCTCACAAAATGGCAACGCTTTTATGCCGTAAATTAACCGCCAACCTGCATATCTCTTCGAAGGTCATTAAAGAAATATGTTTTAAATCATTGAGACTACTATGCAATAGCACCATTTAGTGGCAACAAATTACTATTACCTACTCGCAAACACCGTTTAGCGCATTGCTAGGGAGGTGTAAAGATACACATAAACGGTTTAGCAATGCCCATTACTTTAAAGTAAATATTAGGTTTCAGTCTGACTTTATATTCCTTAACGTAATAATATATAACTAAAGTTTTATTTTGTGATATTATCACGGAAATTTTTTCACTTTAGACAGATTATGAAGCACATTGATATTAATTATTTAATTGGCAAACGCGTTTGGATTGGTTTATTTGCAATAGCACTTTGCATAATTGCATGGGCACTAGAGATTTCAGGTAATGTCTATATTTGTCCTTATTGTCGTGTTCAACGAACCGTAATTGGTATTTTAGGTGGGGTATTATTGTTGCCCTTTGCCTATCACTGGATAGTTAAATACATCTCACTGGTGATTGGTATTTTTGGAATTGTTGTTGCCTGTAATCAACACTTTATGGGGTGGAAAAAGATTTCTTCAGGAAAATTTCAGTTTAACGACAATATTTTTATTGACCCATTTTTACTTTCTGGGTTTGCACTTACTGCAATTGTTGGGATGATTTGCTTAATTCTTCAGTTACCGAACAAGAATAAGTAATTGTAGCGATCATTAAACATTAACTCTTATTTGTTAAGGTTAGATAGCACCTGAACACTAGGTTTTGTTGGTGATCACAATAAACGTGCCATACGTAAAGGTATCTCGTATATATAACAACAAGATAACTTTTATGGAATATGGCAATTTTATTGACTGGTATAACGCACTAGCAAAACCTGGTTGGACACCAAGCCCGCAGTTTATCGGGCTTGTGTGGCAAACCCTTTACCCGATCATTCTAGTAACCTTTTCATTTGTATTTGTACAGGCACTTAGAGGCAAAATCCCACGGATTTTAGTTATTCCGTTTATTGTTAATCTAGTTGCTAACATTGCGTTTACCCCTATTCAGTTCGGCCTTAGAAATTTGACGCTTGCTGCCATTGATATTGTGATTGTTTGGGCAAGTATTATTTGGCTAAGTTATAAAATCTGGCCGCATTACAAATTAATTGCCTTATTGCAGGTTCCTTATTTTATTTGGGTATCAGTTGCCACCACTTTGCAGCTCTCAATTACGGTTATGAACTGGTAATAATAAAATTATAACGTTTAAAATAAGCGCCTTACGCGCTTTATCAGTTATGACTTGTGACTGGTACAATGAGTTGGTAAGCTCGAAGAACATTAAACAATAAAGGCATCATAATGCAGTCATTTTTCGAAAAATTTCCAATACACACCAAAATTAATGTCGTCTGGGGTGAGATGGATGCATTGGGACATGTTAACAACGTTTCTTATTTTCGTTATTTCGAAACTGCGCGTATCGATTTTCTAAAGCAAACTGGGTTGCTTTCAATCTTATCTGAGCCTACTCACAGCCCAGTATTGCGAGATACTTACGCACAGTACAAGCGCCCAGTCACCTTCCCAGACACCTTGTATATTGGCTCGTATATTACTGACATTAAAAGTGACCGATTTACTATGCGTTATGAGGCATTTAGTGAATCACAGCAGGCAATTTGTACAACGGGTTATGCTAATGTTGTAATGTTTAATATGAAAACCGGTCAAAAATCACCTATTCCAGAAGAGATGTTAGCCATTCTTAAGCAATACAGTATGGACTAAACTGACACGAATCAATTTAAAACGCTTGGAGGCTGACGTTAGCTTGGTTCATAACGATACCCTTCATTTCGTTCACTTTCGTGACAAGATAAATAGTTAAACAACAAAGAGGTGTGGTGATGTCAGAGTGGTCATCACCACATTATTTGTAACTGAGTATTCTTTTTTCAGTGGGTTTGGAAAAGCGTTTTTAATTTAAACCAAAAAACTCATTATTCTGCAGTAATAATCGTGCTGGTGTACTTTGGCATATATGCTTGCCACCAACGTTGAGTTTGATGGGGTTGCCCAAGTTGCCAGATTTCTCCCACGATTGGGGTATGTAGCTGGATCCATTGTTCGTTAGATATTGACTGTACGTGTTCGAGAGGTTCATACCATGCATGGAATGCCAAATCGAAAGTACCATTATGAACAGGGGTCATTATTTTGCCTTTTAAATCAATATGCGCTTGAACACTTTGCTCTGGCGTCATATGTACATCTGGCCAATCTTTATCGTAAGCGCCAGTTTCGATGAATGTCATATCAAACGGCCCGTAACGCTCGCCAATTTCTTTAAAACCAGTGAAGTAACCGGAATCACCACTAAAATAGAGAGAGTGTTCTTTAGCTGAGATAACCCAAGATCCCCATAAGCTTTTATTGCCATCGCTAATTGCTCTTCCTGAAAAATGTTTAGTGGGTGTAAAAGCAATAAATCCAAACGGGGTTAATTGTTCTTGCCACCAATCAAATTCATTAATTTTATTTGGTTGTATTCCCCACTTTTCTAGGTCGCTTGCAACACCCAAAGGTACTAAAAACTGCTTTGTTTTATTGGCGAGCAGCTTGATACTGTGTTTATCAAGATGGTCATAATGGTTATGTGAAATAAGCACTTTATCGATAGGGGGAAGCTGTTCAATAGTGATTGGTGTTGGGTGAAATCGTTTGGGGCCCATAAATTGGAAAGGGGATGCCCTTTCTGCAAATACAGGATCTAACAACCAAAATTCGCCATAAACTTTAAGCAAAATAGATGAGTGACCGAGCTTGATAACATGAATAGTGTCATTGTTTAAATCAATAAGTTGCTCGCGAGTTAGGGTGTTCATAGGAAGTGCTTGTTCTGGGGCTGCATCCACTTTTTTTTCCATTAGGAATCTGACAAAAATACCAGCGACTTTACTAAAACTATTTGCTTCCATTGGTTCAGCATTGTAAAACTTACCATTTTCAAAATGGCTCTGCGTCGGTACCTTGGTTGTGCCGACAGTTGCTAACGAGTTATTCACAGTACAAGCTCCGATAAATAAAATAACGATTATTAGACAAATCCACTTAATCACTTTTATACACTCTAAAAAGTAAACTACACGGTGTAGTTTTGCATCTAAATTTAAAAAAGTAAACTGATTAGTGCACTTTTTTTTGATTCAGTTTAAAATATGCAAAGTAAACAATGAGGACGCTATGAAATTATCTGAGCAAAAACGGCTACATATTTTGGATGCTGCGGAACAACTTTTTTATGACAAAGGTGTTGCGCATACCAGCATGGATGAAGTGGCGAAAACAGCCGGCGTATCTAAGCGCACAGTTTACAATCATTTTGATACCAAAGACGCGCTCTTCTCAGCCATTATTGAACGCATGATGATGTTGCTTAATAGCACACAACACATTGCTTTTAATACAGATAAGCCAATAAAAGAACAATTGATGACAATCGCGCAGCAAGAGTGCGAATTATTTAAATCAGCTCCTTTTTTAAAAGTAGCTAAAATAGCTTTTATGCACATGATGTCACAGCCCGATTTTGCTAAGCAAATAGGTACTCATAAAGTGGGTTGTGCTGTCTATTTTGAACAGTTTCTAACAGATGCACAAAGTGCTAAACAGTTGGTTGTTGAAGATAAAGAACTTGCCTCAAAACAATTTGTTTATCAGTTAAAATCTCATATTTTTTATCCGCGTTTATATGGTTTTGATGTGCCAAGTGAAGCGCAAGAAAGCTATTTAATTGCACAAACAGTCGACTTGTTTTTAGCCCGTTATCAAGCCAAATCAATATAAAAGGCTTGGTATGTGTAAACGTGTTGCACGGTAAAATAGAAAACGTTATCTATACTTGCTAAGAGTGTTTTGAACAAAGTGGCAGAAGTGAGTATGCGTTTAGTTCGTTTATTGGTGTATGCTGTTTTACTAAACATATCATTTCTCTGTTTTGGGGAATCAATAAAAGTTGCGTCGGCACACTGGCGAGAGTTCTCTGAGCCAAATGGCACTGGGATTTACCTAGATGTAATTAAACGTAGTTTTGACGGACATCAGCTTGAATTTGATGTTGGTAGTTATGCCCGTGCTAAGCGTTTGTTTTTAAATCGTAAAGCCGATGTATTAGTGGGAGTCTATAAAGATGACCAATCTCTACATGCGAACACTGTTTACCCCAAATACTATCTTGACCTCGAATTTCCGGTTGTTGCAATTTATAACCCGCGAGCAACTAAACTGCGCCACCGCGAAGATTTTAAAACGCTAACAGTAGGTTGGTATGAAGAGTATGCGTATGATCGCTATGTACCATTACATGGTCAAACATACCGTTTCACTGACATCATAAAAGCCTTGGATTTACTCGAATCAGGTAAAATTGATGTTGTTGTTGACCATATTTACAACTTGGATGAAAGGCAGCTTAAAATCTTTAAAACGGTTGAATTAATGGGCAGCATGCCAATTTGGTTGGCGTTTCAAAATACGGAAAAAGGCAATCGATTAAAGGCACACTTTGAATCGTCTTTTGAACAATTATATAAAAGGCAAACACTCAAGCGTATTTATGGTGATTATTATGATCATGCAAACTTCTCAAGTTTATTTTCAGAAAAAAGCGACAATGAGTAAACTGTTTAGTTGTTTCATCCCTATAACAAAACATCAGCCTTATTGAGAAAACGAATGTGAGAGCACGCCGTCAGCGCAAAGAGAAACATCACCCACAAAACCAACAATACTTACAGTCAGTGATTGAAGCATTAAAAGCTAACCCTGAAAAACTAAACATTGTAAAAACCAATGTTGCCGATTACCAAGATCAACAATATCTGAAAAAAGGCTTTTTACTGGCATTGGAGCGTATGGAGTGGTTATTTGAAGCCAATCTAACCATTGATGAATTTTGTCAGCAAATTTTAGCGGATGACTATATAGGTATCCGGATCCGCAGATACCCATTAATTTTTAAAGGTGTATTAGATTAGTTTTTACATTGGGGTGAAAGCCAACACAATTTCACCCACAAACGCATTAATTAGGCCTTACTTGAATGCGCTCAACGTGACTAAATTGAGATAAGTTAGGAATGTCTGTTAATGCAAATTCAAGCGCAACATAGTTATTTCGGATTTTGTTTTTGGGTTGTGTGTAAAGCCATTTTTGAACTGCTAACACGGCATTACCGTCAAATAAGCCATCTAAATCGGATGCAACTACCTCGATATCTGACACGTTTCCGTCTTTTTCGATACTAAAATTAATTAATACACTGCCTTCGAGTTTATGTTTTATTGCATATTTGGGGTATATGGGAAGTGCGCGTTTAATCACTGACGCACTAGCTTGACTGTTATCTTCCTTTGCTGACAGTGATGGTGAAAGCAAAGCTACATACAAAATAAAAAATGAAATCATCCCAATATGAAATAACGATTGCGGTCTATTTTGTCGAATATTGAAAAAGCGTGACATAACAATTCCTTTTAATTGAGCTTAAAATACTAAACATTAAGATTACAAATGTAATTTCAATTAATGATTACACCTGTAATCATTGCTGTCAATATTTATTTGCTGTGAAAATTTATGATAAAAATGGACTTATTTTTTCATGCTGGAGTATTAAATACCTTTATGCACATAAGTATGACGGTTGTAACAAGGATAAACACTTGGGTGTGTTGTTTACTAAAGGACTTTTTTCGAAGAATATGACTTATGAGATTAACTTAAATGGCAATTGCTGCCTGAGATTTATGCACATACAGAGTGAGCTTTAAGGCTCACTCTGCAATCCTGTGATTATTCTGTCAGGGGTAAACTCCGGCCAACACGCTCAGCGCTTTTTGCTCTAACAGATTGAATCTCGTTGCCATGTTGAATTTGATCTATTGGTAGCCATTTGCCTTCATTGGTCATTGCTTCAATAGCAAAACCTGGGTAGGGCGTGAACGCATCTAATTTGCCATTTTTTATTTGTGCTGCCACTGTGGGAATACGATAAAACACGCCTTCTGACGCTAATTTGGGAATTTCTTTAAAGCCAACTAATGCTGCGAAGCGTTGCCAATCTTGCGTTCTTTCTTGCTGAGCTTGCTCAGTAAACGTTTCACTAGATTGATTATAAACACGGCCTTTTTCAGCGTAAGGTAATTGCCAGTCAGCGCGGTGCCATGCCCGCTCAGCGAGCGCCAATAGTCGAGGGTAAAGCATGTATTCTGCTTGTTTGTCTGAGCGTATCATTTCACTCCAAAGGTGCGCTTGTATCCCTTTAAATTTAACATTTGATGCTAAGCGGTGTTGCGTATCATCCGCATTGAAATTGGTATTTTCTTTGGTTCGCCAAATTTCGGCATGTGCCGGTAAATTTTCTGGCATAAAACTAAATACTTTATAACCATCAATTGCCCGTGCAGCCCAGTGATTACCGCGCTCTTCAGGGTGACTTTGGTAAGGAAAATCGAAATAAGATACTTCTGGAATAGATAACACCATATCCCAGCCTAAGTTTGCTTGTTTATGTATTTCTTGATGACCGCCTTCGGTGATCATAGACCAGCCATTAGACTGCACAGCTGTTGGCATATTTGTCGCTTTGGTATCGCCAAGTCCGTCATTCCAAGCGGCAACTTTAACACCCTTATTTTCAATGACTTTTGCCACCTTTTCAATAAAGTAACCATTAAACGAAGTTAAACCAGGTTGCTGGGATTTGAGTGCATTACAGGCTGGACTTTGCAACCATGCACCTGCAGTTTCATCCGCGCCGATATGGTAGGTTGTAAGCTCAACCCCCACCTCTTGGTGCATTGCTATCAACTCATCAATTACTTTTTCAATAAAGCGATAGGTACTCGGCAAACATACATTCAGTGTATTGTCATTGTAGTGTTGTATAGAGCTATAAACAGTATCGTCATTTGGTTCACTTAACCAGTATTCCTCGGCTTTTGCTTTATTGCCTAGTGTTATGTATTTTTGATAGCGCGCATCCATGGCTTTTACCGCGGCGCGAGAGTGCCCGGGCATGTCAAGCGATGGGATCACCTCAATATGATTGAGCGCAGCAAACTTTAAGATTTCTTGGTAATCTTTTTTACTGTAAAAGCCATTTATTGACGAAGTTTTGTCTATGCCAGCGCCTAATTGGGGTAATAAGCATTCAGTTTCGGTCAAATCAAAACAACGATGACCCCCGACTTGGGTTAGTTCGGGTAAGTCATCAATTGCTAACCGCCACCCTTCATCATCAGCGAGATGTAAATGCAGCTTATTAAGTTTGTAAACTGCCATTTGCGACAAGGTGTTTAAGATAAACGCTTTAGAGCGAAAGTTTCGTGCTACATCCAGATGTAAACCGCGAAATTCGAAATGCGGGGCATCATTTATTTTAAGACTCGGCACGACTAAATTATCGAGGCTGACAAGTCCTGCAATTGACATTAAGCCATAAAAAGCTCCGGTGTTATTGCTTGCGGTTATAATGATCGATTGAGGGGTTATGTCCAACGAATAAGCTTCATTGGCAAGAGAGGTATCAATTATTAGCGTCGTTTTAATACCTGTGTCATTTGCTTTTATACCGAGTGCACTGAGCCGCGCAAAAGCTGCCGATAGGGCATGATTATTTGCCAGTTCTGGCGCAATCGCTAGACCTTTGGCTAAATCAACGTTTTTACTGGGAGTGTGTATCTCTAAATGAGTTGGTTTTGGAATTAAACTCACCGGCGGTTTTGTCAATGTTGGTTTGACTTGTGTTTGATAAAGATACTGCGCTCCCATCCAAGGCGTTTTATCATGCTTGCTCACTCTTAGTTGGTTAAGTGATTTAAACGGGGCAAGGTAAGGTTGTTGTTCGAGCCCAGTGTCTTCATCGAGTGTAGTTTGTGTACTTTTTATCACTCTAGCCCTGATATCTGTGGACGCATCTTTGTTGGTTAAGATGTAATTTGGCATAAATTCAGAGCGTGTAATTTGAGAATCTTTGGTATAAAAGCGAATTGATTCAGCTTTTGCTTTATTAAATCCAGTAAACTCCGCTTTTGGGGTGATTTTGTGTAAGTCGCCATTAATATGGCTGATAGAAAAGTGCTCTGATTCAACCGAATAAATAGGCATTAACTGGCTAAAAAAGATAGAAAAGTCGTTGTACCTTGCATCACTTGGTACAGTTAGTACCAGCTCAGATAAGTAGCATTTTTTTAGCTTTTCAGGACAGCTCACTGGCATGGCATCTATTAAAGTGTATTTAACCTGTAAATTAGCTGCGAGATCATCAATCGCAGCTTGATTAGCAAACAGGGGAGTAACACAAAATAAAAAAGAGAGTGAAAAACGTTTAATCACGTGTCATAACCTCAGAAGTAAAAAGGTGATAGGCACCAAATAAAGCAGTATTGGCGTCTTGTGTGTAATGAACTTGCAGCGCGCTAAATACGCTTGGTGGCAGTGTGCTTTTTAATGTTTGCTGCAGGTTAGGGAGAAAGAAAGGCGCACTTTTGGCAACTGAGCCGCCAAATACGATAGCGTCTGGGTTAAAGGCTTGAACAACCTGAACGATTGCGCTGCCCAAGTGCGTACCCAGTTCACTAAATAAGTTAAGGGCTTTTGTTTCTCCAGCCTGCGCTTGTTCAAAAGTGGTTAACCCATCAAGGCCTTGTCGTTTAAAAAATTGTCCAGAACAATAGTGCTCAATAATGCCATCTAAGTAAGGAAAACTGCCAAACTCCCCGGCTGCTGATTGTTTTCCTGTATAAAGCTGATTATTTAAAATGAGTCCTGCACCGAGCCCGGTGCCTAATGTAACACCCACCACATTATCAAAATGTTGATAATTAGCGTGTTTAAAAATGCCATAGGTAAAACAGTTGGCATCGTTATGAACCAGTGTTGGTACTTTAAAGTGTTTTTCAAATAGTGTTTTTAAAGCCACGTTGTGCCATTTAGGAATGTTGAGTACTTCGATTACAAAGCCAGAGTGTGTTTCAACTAAACCGGGAACACCAATACAAATGCCTTGGCAACTTTCTGTTATAAAAGGACTAAGTTGTTCGATTAAAAAGGCATTAAAATCAGCTGCATTTAGGGTGCTGTTTATCGGCTGTCGCTTTGATGAGATTATGCGACCATTACATATATTTGCTATCGCGAGTTTAGTGCCACCGAGGTCGACACAGGTAATGTAAGGGGAAACTTGGTTCGTCATAATCGTTTTTAATCCATTGCTGTGCGTTTTTTAACGAGTTGAATTGTGTGGTTTTTAATAAGTGGCTTGGCCCACACACTGACACTAAAAATAAAGCCTAATGGTATTAATAGCACCAGAAGTGAAAAACGAAGGTCGCCTGAGAGCTCCGCGAAAAAGCCAATAATAGGCGATGCGAGTGCGCCACCCACAATACCCGTACATAAAATGCCAGAAACTGCACTGTGTCCTTTGGCAACAGAGTTTAAACCGAGAGAGAAAATCACCGACCACATAATTGACAAAAAGAAGCCCGAGGCAGGGAATGCAATTAATGCTATTTCTTTTGTGCCAAAAATAGCAAACATGAGCGAGCATGCCGCACCAATAGAAAACAGTTTGAGTACTTGTTTTGCATCCATGATTTTCAATAGTGCTAAGCCTAAAATGCACCCAATGGTAAGCAGTAGCCAAAATTGACTGACCACTTCTGTACCTTGGGTATTTGGATCAACGTCGTGGTAAGTGGCTAAAAATACTGAAATTGAGTTAGCGATACCTTGTTCTAAACCAACATAACAGGCAATGGCAATAAAAAATAACAATACCGTTTTGTCTTTAAACAGTGCTAAGGACTCGCTAAAGCGAATTGTAGTTGAGCCCTGTTGCGCTTTGGGAATGACGGTAAAAAGAGTAATAATCAGCATGATGATACTGATAACAGCAAACAAGGCATACATAATTAACCAGTCTTTATTTGGCTGAGTAAAGGTACTTAATTGTTGACCTAATTCGCTACCAGTTTGAATATGCGAGACTAGGCTGCTGTATACAATTGGCGATAGGGTTGCAGCTGCACCAAACAGCAGTTGTGCTGCCACTGAAAATGCCGCGAAATGTTGCTCACCGCCAGCGCGTCTAAGTAGTGGATTGATGGCAACTTGCAACAGGGCCATCGCACTGCCGATGGTAAATAAAGCAAACATTGCCATGGCAAAAGTGGGTAATACAACAAATAAAATTGCGCCCAATGTTGCTAATGCAAAAGCAAACACAATAACGAATTTCTCACCTTTTTCCTGAGCCAGTAAACCTGCAGGAATAGACATTAAGCCGTAGGCAGCAAAAAAAGCAAAAGGAAAGAAGCCTGCAAGCAATAACCCAATTTGATAACTGTCAATTAAGGCTGGGAAAATGGGACCCAGTAAGTTTGTGACAAACGAAATCACAAAGAATGTGATGAGTACCAAAAGCACGACCGGATAGGCTTTCATAGTTTAATCCTAATTATTGTTATATTGGTAAGTTGTTCAAATAATGAGGTGGTAGCAAAAATATGATTTATGGCGGGCAGACAAAATCAAGGGGATTACTACCACCTCGTGTTTACATGTCTGTTTAGCCATTTCTTAGGGGGAAATACCAGATCCGACAGTAAACGTTATTTAGTCTGCCAATGAATCTCACGTGTAAGCGGTATTTTTCTATTTACTAGTAATACTATTCAATCATCATGCAGTTTGTTTGGGGTTTTTTAGTAGCCAACTCTCAGTGCGTGCGACTTTTATCTAATAGCACAGAAGTAAGCCCTAAAATAAAATAGAAAAGTATTGTTACTTGTTAGAATAGTATTAAAGCGGGTTTGTAATTTTGGTGAAATATTATGTAACTTCACGTCGGGAATTATAATAAATGCGCGCCTTTTGCGAAAAAATTATCACGCCAACGGACGCATCATGGCGTTATCATAAATATCAAATGCCTTATCTGCCATTTAGTTGGCATTACCATCCTGAATACGAAATCTGTTTAACCTTAAATAGTAAAGGAGTGCGCCATATCGGTGACCACATCGCTGAATATGGTGACTATGATTTAGTTTTTATGGGGCCTAATTTACCCCATACCTGGCAATCTGAAAGTAATAGTGATGGCTCAGAGCAAATTGTTTATGTCGCTCAAGTGCCCGTTAATTGGCTTGATAAACTCGTGCGAGACCACAAAGAATTGCAAGGAATGATGTCATTGTTAACCCGTTCTCTAAAAGGCATTAAATTTTCCACTGCCTGCGCACTCTCAGCCAAGCACTTATTTGAAAAAATGGATGAGGCAAGTGGCGCTCAACGGTTTATTCTTCTGTTAGAGTTACTTACCATCATGTTAGATGATACGCAGCAGCATACTTTGTCTTCACCCATGTTTGCTTTTGGTAAACAATTAGAAAAAAACAATGGAAAACTTAATCAAGTAATTGAATTTATTTACGAAAATTATACTGAAAGCTTATATGCCGAGCAGCTTGCAGAGCTTGCTCATATGTCAACAAATCATTTCCATCGTTACTTCAAACAACGAACAGAGTACACGCTCACAGAGTTTATAAACAGATTACGTATTGGTAAAGCGTGTAAATTATTAATCAGTAGCTCTTCACCTATTTCAGTAATCAGTGATCAATGTGGCTTCAATAATGTATCTAACTTTAATCGCCGTTTTTTAGCAATTAAAGGCTGTACTCCGCGCAAATTCCGTCAGCAATTACTTAATCATGATCTTATAAATTAAAAAGGGCACTTAGGTGCCCTTGGGTGTGTTAACTTAGTAGGGGAGCTACCTAAATAGGTGAACAGTTACTAAATCTCAGGGAACTCGTTTTATTGAAAAATAAGCCTTGTAGAAATATCAGCTTTAATCAGAGATAACCATTAAGCCAACTCAGGTGATATTATATCAAGTGATAATCATTCGCAATACGGTTTTGCGGTTTTTATTATTCACGCAAGCATAATGATTGTGGTTAAACACATGTTATTATGAGTGAATATTTTTATGGATGTTTTTAAATGCTCTCTTTTTGCAAATACAGTCTCGTTCCTGCCAGTTTCAATCCATGGCGCGCAATTTATTTAGATGTCGCAGCAGCAGTAATTAATAAACTTGAAGAAAAGCGATTCGACTTTCTTCACTTCGGCTCTTCTTCGTTTCAAGTAGCGGGCAAGGGGATTATTGATATTTCTATTTTGTACCCACCAGGAAAGTTAGAAGAAGCTGTTGCTCACCTTAAACACTTCGGCTTTGTTGATCAGCATAGTGACAATCCTTTTCCTGATTCAAGGCCACGTAAAGACATTGCTGTAATTTTTGAAAATGAAACGTTTAATGTGCACATGCATGTGATTGAAAAAAACAGTGAAGAGCATTTAAAACAAGTGAAATATAAACAGCATATGCTCAATAATCCTGCGGATAGGGCGGCTTATGAAGCAAAAAAACGGGAAGTGATCGCGCGTGGTACAACAGTGCAAGATGACTATGGCAAAGCTAAATCACCCTTTGTTAAAAATATTCTCAATGCGCTTTAAATTGCCTTGATGAACCCGAATTTAAGTGTTCGTTCGGGTTAATCGACTACCTCTAAACTGATTATCTGACTGGTAACGCTGCCGTCTTCATCATAGATAACATAAGGTTCTTGGTTGATAAAACCAAAATCAGTAACAAACTGATTCGCGTTCAGCATAAATAATGGCTTAGTTGTTTGGGTTGTCAGCTCGAAAAAGCTGATAACTTGCTGATTTTCGATCTTACTTAAATAAAAGAAGCCCTCTTTTGTTAGTTTTATACTACTCGCTCTAATACTCAGTGCTTTATCTTTAAAGTCATACAGCTTATTAGTTTTTCCAATATTAGCCTGATACTGTAGGGTGTGATCATTGAATGAATAGAAATAAACCCCATTTTCATCACTCATTGCTGTAATACCGACATTAATTGCAATTTTAGCGTGTGTTTGGCTTTCGATATTTAAGCTTACTAAATCATAGTTTTGAGCCGCTCGCTGACTAATAAATAAATGCGTAGAGGTGTGATCAAAATTGAGTAAATAACTATCGTTCTTTATTGAAAAGTCCGATATCAGTGCATTATTTAATAAAGAGTAAATTGCAATATGTTTGGTTTTGTCTTTGGTATAGCTAAAGGCAATCAACTTTTCTTTGTTATCTACTTTAATCGCATGAATATAGCTTGCATTAATATCAGTAAGTTTTGATTGTTGACCATCTGACTCTATCCAAACTTCATAGCTTCCTGAACGATTTGAACTAAAAATGAGATTATTACTTTGGGCGAGATATACACCATCAAGATTGAGGCTAGGATGTTCGATTTTTAATGATAATGCGCCTTTGCTTTGAATCGTGATGGGACGATTTTGTACAGCATAATGAATCGCCTTGTTTTTTGCTTCAATCGCGACCCCAACCACTTTTTGCTGCGGATCAATGTTTGCTAACACAGACAGTGACATGGGTTCTAAAGCCAATAGCCACAACGCATATTGTCCATTATAGCGCCCAGCAATTACGAACTCTTCGCCGGAGTAATGCGATAAGCTACCCACCCTATCAATTGGTAAAGGTTGTGTCAGTGTTTGACGTGTATCGAGATTGTAATTGGCTAAATAGGTTGTTCTGTCTGCTGATTGTGAAATGTAATATAGGGTTTCATTGTTGGCAAATACTGGGTGTTTTTCACTGCCATCATGAGGGAGATAAAAAAGCTTAGCGTCCTGATCTTCGAGCGAAACTAGCACAACATTATGTCTATTGTGTTTGCTGGTTTGCAATGCTAGCCACTTTTCATTCGGAGAAACGCTCAACTCAACAACTCTCTCATTTAAGGTTATTACAGGCATAACCCTGTTCTTGCTGCGCTTAACAATTGAGCAAGCGTCATCACAACTAATAATGTAATCGCTCTCATTCGTTGAAAATATGTCTTTTATTTTAGATTGTTGTGTGTCAAGCAAGGTGTTTTTAAGCGTTTTGTTATCGTGTAGGTAAAGCTCAGACAAAGCGTGCTCTTTGCGAGTAAACAAAAGTTGGTTTCGGTTATTAACGCTTATTGAATCGATTTCACCATCGCTACTGTGTCGTATTGTCTTTTTAGTGGTTAAGTTAACTAATTGAATCTCATTTTGCTGCGTATTTTTGATAAAAAATAAGAAAATCAATGCACACGTAGAAATCCCTAATAGTAAGAGACTGGTGATGTTTAGTTTGGTGGCTTTAGATTCTACTTTGCCTATAAACACATAACCTTTACGAGGGATGGTTTCGATAAACTGAGGCGACTTAGGATTATCATTAAGTATTTTTCGAATTTCAAAAACGGCTTTTGTCACTAGCTCAGGCTCGAGGGTTTGATTCGGCCATAGTACACTCAAAATCATCTCTTTACTGAGCACCTGACCTGGGTGTTTGACCAGGTAGCATAATATAGACATTACACGAGGTTCTAGTCGAAATTCAGCCTTGGGTAAACTTACCTTATTCTTTTCCGGTTCAATTTTAAACTTCCCTATGTAAAAAATGCCCACTGTAACCTTCTGAAAATTAATAAGATAACTTTTAAATATTATCGAGATAACTTCTCAATTGCAATTGATTAGATGGAATAGGCATTTTATTGAGCGTTGAATGTTTAGGAGAATAAAATGAACAAAAAAATCAGTGTGATTGCAATGTTAGTTAGCATGCCTTTTAGTGCACTTGCGAACCAGATTACTTTAGATGTTGCCGGTAATGGTAACGTTAAGTATGGCGATGAAACATGTAGTGATAGCTGCACCATCAGTACCGAAAATAATAGCGTAATGCTTTTACCAAATGCACACTCGGGCGGCAGCTTTTCACATTGGAGTGGGCAGCAATGTGACTTTGGCCAGGGAGTTAAAACTAACTTGGAACGTTCATCGATTGGTAGGGCTGGCGGCGGTGCTAAAACACTTGCAACCGTTGACATTGATAATGATGGCGATAGTGATTTGTTGGGCATTAGCCTTTTTAGGGGACAAATTATTAAGTATCAAAATCAAGGGAATGGCACCTTCACGTCAAGCAGTTTGTTTTCACAATTAAATTACCCTTCAGCATTGGCAAGCCATGATATGAATGATGATGGGTTTTCTGATTTATTAGTGGCAGAGTATGGCGCGAAGCAAGTGCGCGTTTATAGTAATGATGGGTCAGGACAATTAACTGAATCAGAGGTGATTAACATTCCAAGCATCATTCCTTATGCCATTAGTGCGGCAGACCTAAATAACGATGGTACGGCGGAATTAATTATTTCGAGCTTTTCAGCTGATCGCTCTGGTGATTTGTTTAAACTCGTCAATTCAATTAAGAATCAAGAGGTTGCAATCTATGAAAAAACCGCAGATGGTTATATAAAAAGCCAGAGTATTGCAAATACTGCAGCGGTAACATTAGACAGTTATGTAGATAGTGATCATGGACTGGTGATTGTTTCCGCTGAAATTGATACGGGTAATGTGTCTGTGTACCGTCAATCTGACGGGTTCGCAGGCATGGTTATTGATCAAAGCACAGCACCTTACGGTGTCGGATTTGCCGATCTTGATGATGATGGTGATATGGACATTGTTACTGCACACTATGGACCATATAGCTTGCGTACTATTTATAATAATGCGGGCAGCTATGATACGGCTATAGAAATTGCTACCGGTGAAGAAGGGTTAACGGCAGTGCAAGTTGCTGACTTTAACATGGATGGCTATCAAGATATCGCTACGGGTGAATTTAATAATCATAGCTTTTTCTATCATGCAGCAAGTAGTTATATTGAATGTGGTGTTGCGAAAGGTTCAAACATTGAATTGACTGCAAATTTCAGTGCAAATACAGATACATCATCAGGCCAGCCTACCGAGGATAAACAAAGTGAGAGCAGTGGCGGGACATTCTCTTTTATGGTGATGTCTTTACTGGCGATAAGTTTTCTTCGTCGCAGAGCAACGTTTAAAACTGAGTGATGTAACTGCTGCTTGTCGCCCTCAAATTTAGCGACACTAATGAAAACCTAGAAAAATGCCGGCAATGTAGCGTTTCCGGCATTAAGTTCACTTTAATGGGAAACCAAAGTGATTTTTGAAAAAGGGGTTAATGTTCGTGCGCTTCTTCTTCAAAGGCACCTAACCAAGTTAGGTTTGCAATTCCTTGTTCAACAGTGATTAACTCGTTTACGCTCTGGTTCTCAAAGTTGATTTGATACACTGTGTTACCGTAAACAAGGTAACTAATATCATGTGCTTTATTAGCGATTAATTTAGCGCTTTTTTCTTCATCAAGTTGATCTATAACCTGAAAACGAGTTGTTAGTTGCCATTGTTCATGTTGATCGAAGACATTGATAAAGCCAGCATCATCAAGTACTAACACAGCTTCATTATCACCGCTCACGCTGTAAGCCAAATAGTTAGTAACACCTTCAGATTGCCATGCAAATGGCGCGATCTCGTCTGTCTCAAGGTTGACAGTAAATACGCCACCTCGTGATAGGCCAATAATGGTGTTGTTTTCTTCGCTGCCAATAAATTTACCAATTCTTACGCCTTCAGGCATGCTTGAAGGGTTAGCTATTTTGTTTGATGTAAACAGTTCACCATCTTGTTTAATTTTCACAACACCATCACTACAAGCAAAGGCAATGTAGTCTTCAGTTTGGAAACTGCCGTGAAGAGCTGGGCAAAGGTGCTCAAATGTTTGCTCTTGGTGAAAATGATCGTTATGCAGTTCAAATAACCCAATTGTTTCGGGAAGAGAACTTTCACTGTTTACATCTCGAATTGTGGCAAGTACAAAGTTATCGCGGATTTGGCCAGTACCGTGCTGATATGTCTCATAATGATGCTCAGCAATCACGCGGGTTTCATTAATACTTTCGTCAGAAATAATGGCAAAGCCAGCATCTGCTGAAGCTTCTTTATCACCATCAAAAAATACCAATGCATGTTCGCCTACAGGGACGTAATGGGTTGGTTTTACGTCTAGTAATTCAAATGAATTAGCTGCAGGAGCGTCTTCGTGGAGATCGTGATGATCACCATGTTCTTCCAAATATATACCGCCATCAATGAATTCAACAAGGCTTTCACTACGTTGAATAGCAACAGCATAACGTCCGTTAGGACTTGCATAAAGTGCAGAAGCTGGGTGGGTTAATGCAAAACTGTCGATTATCTCATTTTGTGATAAATCAAAAATGTTAACCATGTTTGAGTCTGGCGAGCTAAATGCTAATCGACCTGCAGGTAAGGTAATCGGTTCTTCAGGAGTAGAAGGTGTATCAATAACGGGTGTGTTGTCAATAACAGTATGTTTTTCAGAACCACAGGCACTTAAAAGGGAAACTAAAATAGCACTCGCTAGCGCTTTACGAATCATTATTTAAAATCCTTGTTATGTTATAAAGTAACATTTTAATTATGTTATAATATAACAATTAAAAGCAAGGTTTATTTTATTTATTAACAATGAGAAATTCTAAATGGACATAAAAAAAATGATGTCCATTGATTTCACAAAGGAAGTAGAAGGGAAACTCTTATCAAATTTTCGAGTATTAGTACTGTTTTTTGTCAGCGATTTATAGCTCAACACGAAAACTTTCAGCTTTACATACTTTTGCTTTTTTACAATCGTTATACCCTGTTGCGGAACGGCAATGGCTGAAAACCATCGCATTACCACCATTTTGTGCAGTTTCAATTGCTAACTTTTGTCGCATTTGTGAGTCAGAGGGCAAAAAATTATTGTAATCACTGGTGCAGCCTATTGATTCAATCATACCCAGAGCGACAAAGTTATATTGATGAAGGTCTTGATAGCTTAAATCAAGCACATGATTTGAAGCTGCACTGCGTGAAATAGATGACAAAATGGCTTCGTTGGCATTTGTCGACACCTTGAAAGACGCAGATGAACAGCTCACAAGAAAAGTGATAAGTGAAAAAATAACGAATAAACGCATTAGTTAAATCCTTTTAAAATAAGCACGTTACCTCTAGTGTTCTTTGAGTTTAACACAAATTTTTCAAGAAAAAAGGCGCTCATATGAGCGCCAAACACGGAATCGTTACAAGCTAAAATTAGGCTTCGTTTCGTTTATAAAATGCAATTATTGCTAATGCGACAAACGCGAGAATAAAGCAGTAGTAAGAGCTAGTTGCAACATCCCAAGGTGTAATGTGGAAGGTTGCACCAAGTAACAATGCTTGCGCGCCATATGGCAAGCTACCTTGCATCACACAGGCAAAAATATCGAGTAAGCTCGCTGAACGTTTCGCAGGAATATTGCCATCTTCTGCAAGCTTTTTTGCAATTGGTCCTGCAACAATAATTGACACTGTATTATTGGCAATACATAAGTTTGAAGTAAGCACTAACGCAGCAATGCCAAATTGGTCGGCTACTTTGCGGTTCCATTTCGCAATAACTTTAGTAGCCTTTTGAATTTTATCAGCGATATAATCGAGGCCACCATTAATACGAATAAATTCAGACAAGCCGCCAATAAACATTGATAACAAGAAAATTTCTTGCATGCCTTTAAAGCCTTCATAAATGTCTTTTACAAACTGTCCACCTTGATAGTCACCGGTAAAGCCCATTAAACCGGCAAACACAATACCGCTAAACAGCACCACAAACACATTAAAGCCAGCAACCGCAAGTACTAAAATAAAGGCATAAGGAAGGACTAAAAGTAAGTCGTAATCGTTAACATCGATAAGTTCTGGCTCCGGTGTTAAAAACGCCAAAAGCAGCACGGTTAATGCCGCTGCTGGTAAAGCGATTTTTAAATTTTCACGGAACTTATCTTTCATTTCACAGCCTTGTGTGCGCGTTGCGGCAATGGTGGTGTCTGAAATAATTGATAAGTTATCACCAAACATGGCACCAGAAACAACCGTACCGGCAACCAATGCTGGATCAAGGCCTGTTTTGACTGAAAGGGCATAAGCAATTGGGCCAATTGCACCTATGGTACCCATTGAAGTGCCCATGGCTGTCGAAACAACAGCCGAAATTAAAAATAATCCAGGTAATAAAAATGCCGGTGGTACAAGGTCAAGACCTGCATTTACAACGGCATCAACCCCACCTGTAGCACCTGCTACCGTTGAAAATGCACCTGCTAGCAAGTAAATCAAACACATGGTAATGATATTGCTATGGCCTGCACCTTTAATAAAGGTTTCAACTGATTCGTTTATGGATTTCTTATTGAGTAGAAATGCCAAAAGGATTGCCGGCAAAATCGCAACAGGAGCTGGCAACTGATAAAACGCATAGTCTACCCCTTGCGATTGCAAGTAAAGGCCGGCGCCTAAAAATAGTCCAACAAATGTTAGTAGTGGTAGCAATGATAATTTTGCTGCTGTTTTATTGATATGAGTATCCATATAAACCTCAAACGGAAACTTTACATGTTGCATGCATAAGTGCACGAAACTGAAATTTCTTCTTCTTATTCAGCACTATTAGTTCCACGTTTTGCACTTGAGCGCAAGTTTTAAGCAAATAACGTGAAAAAACCGCATGAATAAAAATGGATGTGCGAATGTATAGATGTCTAGATGTTTTGTCAAATTGAACTTGCTATAATCGGCAAAGGAATAAAATTAATCGCGAAAAAATGCTAAGGTCGGCTTTCTTAAAAGGGTAATATCAAACAAACTTTATCCTAAATTATGAAAGCGTCAGGTTTAACGCATTTAAACGAACAAAAGTAGAGAAAAGTATGACTAAAATTGCTGTGTATGGCGCCAATGGCAGAATGGGCCGCGCGCTTTGTGAAGCCAGTATTAATAGCGAAACAACCGATCTTGTCTGTGCAGCGGTGCGAGATAATAACGAGCTACTAGGCCAAGCAGTAAAGCACTTTATTGCAAAGGGCGATACACAAGTACGCTTTTCAAGTGAACATACCTTAGAGAGTCAGCCCGATGTGATAATTGATTTCACGTTACCAGTGGGTATGAAAAAGCATTTGGCATACGCAGTTGCACATAAAATACCTATGGTAATTGGCACAACAGGATTAACACCTACTGATATGGCAGAGCTTGAGTTAGCTGCAAAAGAAATCCCTATCGTTTTTTCGCGTAATTATTCTGTTGGCATAAATTTGCTTGAAAACTTGGTAAAAACAGCGGCAAAAACCTTAGCTGATGATATTGATATCGAAATTTTTGAATTGCACCACAAACATAAAATTGATGCGCCTTCTGGCACTGCTTTAATGATTGGTGAGGCCATTGCAGAAGCGAAAGGCTGGCAACATGATGACGTTGCAGTTTTTGACCGTTCAAAAGATGAGCAGGCTAAAAGTCAAAAAGAAATTGGCTATTCGGTGATGCGAGGTGGCGATATAGTTGGTGAACATACGGCTTACTTTGCAGCTGAAGGCGAAAGGCTTGAACTTACTCACAAAGCAAGCTCTCGAATGACCTTTGCTAAAGGTGCTGTAAGGGCTGCGGCGTGGTTACATAATAAACCGGTTGGACTTTATACTATGCAAGATGTGCTCGGTTTTAGGTAGAAAACTGAATTTTTTGGCTGTTTTAAGTAAAATTTCTGTTAAAAGCGTTATTTTTAATTTTTTCTCAATTTTTATTAGACCTTTTTTCAGATTTCATCTAAAATACTTGGAATTTGCCAAAATTTTATAATCTAGCGCTTTCTCTAGGGCGTTAGATCGATTGAACGGGTTGAAATTTACGCAAATTTCGCCCGTTTTTTACTGTTAGGAGGTCAACTTGTCTAAATCCGCTTTGTTAGTCCTAGAAGACGGCACGGTATTTCGCGGTACTGCCATTGGTGCTGAGGGTATCTCAGTTGGTGAAGTAGTTTTTAATACTTCAATGACTGGGTATCAAGAAATTTTAACTGATCCATCTTATGCTGAACAAATTGTTACTTTAACTTACCCACACATTGGTAACACAGGTACCAACAGCGAAGATGAAGAAGCGAATAAAATCTGGGCGAAAGGCCTAGTAATTCGTGACCTGCCATTACTGGCAAGTAACTTCCGAAATGAACAATCACTTGATGAGTACCTAAAATCTCGCAATATCTTAGGTATTGCAGATATCGATACACGTAAGTTAACCCGTATTTTACGTGACAAAGGTGCACAAAACGGCTGTATCATTGCCGGTGATGTTGACGAAGCGAAAGCGCTTGAAGCGGCAAAAGCATTCCCAGGTCTTAAAGGTATGGACCTTGCTAAAGTAGTGTGTACTAAAGAGCAGTACACATGGAATGAAACAAGTTGGACGTTAGGCGAAGGGTTTAAGACTCTGAGCGATGAAGATGCAAAATTCCACGTAGTTGCTTATGACTTCGGTGTAAAACGTAACATTTTACGTATGTTAGTAGACCGCGGTTGTAAATTAACTGTAGTACCTGCTGAAACTCCTGCAGCAGATGTATTGGCGTTAAACCCCGACGGTATCTTCCTATCAAATGGTCCTGGTGACCCGGCGCCATGTACCTATGCGATTGAAGCAATTAAAACTTTCCTTGAAACAGATACGCCAATTTTTGGTATTTGTTTAGGTCACCAGTTACTTGCTCTTGCTTCAGGCGCGCAGACAGTAAAAATGAAATTTGGTCACCACGGCGGTAACCACCCAGTTAAAGATTTAGACAGAAATGTGGTTATGATTACAGCGCAAAACCATGGTTTTGCTGCCGATCAAGACACACTTCCTGACAATTTACGTGCAACGCACGTTTCATTATTCGATGGTACATTACAAGGTATTCACCGTACTGATAAGCCAGCGTTTAGCTTCCAAGGTCACCCTGAAGCAAGCCCTGGTCCTCACGATGCGGCGCCATTATTTGACCATTTCATCGACTTAATGCAAGAACGTAAATAATTAGGACTGAGACTAAAATGCCAAAACGTAATGACATAAAAAGTATTTTGATTTTAGGTGCCGGCCCGATTGTTATCGGTCAGGCATGTGAATTCGACTATTCTGGCGCGCAGGCGTGTAAAGCACTTAGAGAAGAAGGTTACCGCGTAATCTTAGTTAACTCTAACCCAGCTACGATTATGACCGACCCAGAAATGGCTGATGCAACTTACATCGAGCCAATTCACTGGGAAGTGGTTGAGCGTATCATCGAAAAAGAAAAGCCAGATGCAGTACTACCTACTATGGGTGGTCAAACTGCACTTAACTGTGCACTCGATTTAGACAAGCACGGCGTACTTGCAAAGCACGGCGTTGAGTTAATCGGTGCAACTGCTGATGCAATCGACAAAGCAGAAAACCGTGAGCGTTTTGATGCGGCAATGAAGGCGATTGGCCTTGAGTGTCCTCGTGCAGAAATCGCACACTCAATGGATGAAGCACGTGACACGTTAACGCGTATCGGCTTTCCATGTATCATTCGTCCTTCTTTCACTATGGGTGGTACCGGTGGTGGTGTTGCTTACAACATGGAAGAGTTCGAAGAGATTTGTACGCGTGGTCTTGACCTTTCTCCAACAAGCGAACTTCTTATCGATGAAAGCTTACTAGGCTGGAAAGAGTACGAGATGGAAGTTGTTCGTGACAAAAACGACAACTGTATCATCGTATGTTCTATCGAGAACTTCGACCCAATGGGTGTTCACACAGGTGACTCAATCACAGTTGCACCAGCACAAACGCTAACTGACAAAGAATACCAGCTAATGCGTAATGCATCGATGGCGGTTCTTCGTGAAATCGGTGTTGAAACAGGTGGTTCAAACGTTCAGTTTGGTGTAAACCCAGCTGACGGCCGTATGGTTATCATCGAAATGAACCCACGTGTATCACGTTCATCTGCACTTGCATCAAAAGCAACAGGTTTCCCAATTGCAAAAATCGCTGCAAAATTAGCAGTAGGTTACACCCTTGATGAGCTACAAAATGACATCACAGGTGGCGCAACACCAGCATCATTTGAGCCGTCAATCGACTACGTTGTTACTAAGATCCCTCGTTTCAACTTCGAAAAATTCGCAGGTTCTAACGACCGTCTAACAACACAGATGAAGTCGGTAGGTGAAGTGATGGCGATTGGCCGTAACCAACAAGAATCACTACAGAAAGCATTACGTGGGCTAGAAGTTGGCGCGACTGGTTTCAACCCAGTTGTTGCACTGGATGACCCTAACGCGAATGAAAAAATCGTACGCGAATTACGCGAGCCAGGTGCAGAGCGTATTTGGTATGTTGCTGATGCAATGCGTCACGGTATGAGTGTTGAAGATGTATTTGAGCTGACTAAGATTGACCGTTGGTACTTAGTTCAAATCGAAGACATCATCAAAGACGAAGCAAAAATCGTTGAAGGCGGCATGGCTGGCCTTAACAAAGATTTCCTTCGCCGCTTAAAGCGTAAAGGTTTTGCGGATGCACGTATCGCTGAACTATTAGGTGTGAGCGAGTCAGAAGTACGTAAGAAGCGTCATACGTTAGAAGTATTACCAGTGTACAAGCGCGTAGATACGTGTGCGGCAGAATTTAGCTCAGACACAGCGTACATGTACTCATCATACGATGAAGAGTGTGAAGCAAACCCATCTGACAAAGATAAGATCATGGTTATCGGCGGTGGTCCTAACCGTATCGGTCAAGGTATTGAATTTGATTACTGTTGTGTACATGCTGCCCTTGCAATGCGTGAAGACGGCTACGAGACTATCATGGTTAACTGTAACCCTGAGACAGTTTCAACTGACTACGACACGTCAGACCGTTTATTCTTCGAGCCAATCACGCTAGAAGACGTATTAGAAATCGTACGTGTTGAAAAGCCAAAAGGCGTTATCGTGCAGTACGGTGGTCAAACGCCACTTAAACTAGCACGTGAACTTGAAGCGAACGGTGTGCCAATCATTGGTACTTCACCAGATGCAATCGACCGTGCTGAAGACCGTGAGCGCTTCCAGCAAATGGTTGAGCGTTTAGATCTACTTCAGCCTGAAAACGCAACAGTAACTTCACTAGAAGAAGCAATTGCTAAATCAGCTGAAATCGGCTTCCCACTAGTTGTACGCCCTTCATACGTATTGGGCGGTCGAGCGATGGAAATCGTATACGACGAAGACGATTTACGTCGTTACATGACAGAAGCGGTACAAGCGTCTAACGAAGCGCCAGTTCTACTTGACCGCTTCCTAGATGACGCAATTGAAATCGACGTAGATGCAATCTGTGATGGTGAGCAAGTGATCATCGGCGGTATCATGGAGCACATCGAGCAAGCAGGTGTTCACTCAGGTGACTCAGCATGTTCACTACCAGCATACTCACTAAGCCCTGAAATCCAAGACCGTATGCGTGACCAAGTAACACGCATGGCGTTAGAACTTGGTGTTGTAGGTCTAATGAATACACAGTTTGCTGTTAAAGATGGCGAAGTATACCTAATCGAGGTTAACCCGCGTGCTGCGCGTACTGTACCTTTTGTTTCAAAAGCAACAGGTGTTGCACTTGCAAAAGTAGCTGCACGTTGTATGGCGGGTCAGTCACTTGCAAGCCAAGGTGTAACAAAAGAAATCATTCCTCCTTACTACAGCGTAAAAGAAGTGGTACTTCCATTCGCTAAATTCCCTGGTGTTGACCCAATGCGTGGTCCTGAAATGCGCTCTACAGGTGAAGTAATGGGTGTGGGTGAAACATTCGCTGAAGCATTTGCTAAAGCACAGCTTGGTGCAGGTAATGTAATGCCTCGTGGTGGTCGCGCACTACTTTCTGTTCGTAACAGCGATAAGAAACGTATTGTTGAGCTTGCACGCACCATGCGTGATTTAGGCTTTGAACTAGACGCTACTGGCGGTACTGCTAAGGCTTTAGAAGATGCTGGCATTGAAGCACGCCGCGTAAATAAAGTTTACGAAGGTCGTCCTCATATTCTTGACCGCATCAAGAATGGCGAGTACAGCTACATTGTAAATACCACAGAAGGTCGCCAAGCGATTGAAGACTCAAAAGTACTTCGTCGTGGCGCACTGCAAGGTAAAGTGAACTACACAACAACGCTTAATGCTGCATTTGCAAACTGTAAAGCACATGCTGCTGATGACCGTTCAACGGTTTCTTCAGTGCAAGAGCTACACAAACGTGTAAATTAATTGCCCCGTCTATATTTTTTGATATAGACTAAGACAATTAAAATAGAAACGAAAAAGCCCGGTTATGCCGGGCTTTTGATTCTGAAAAGTTCTAGGAAGAAGAATGCAACAAACACCTATGACAGTTCGTGGTGAACAACTACTGCGTGAAGAGTTAAATGAATTAAAAACGGTACGCCGTCCAAAAATTGTCGCTGATATTGCTGAAGCACGTGAACACGGTGACTTAAAAGAAAACGCGGAATATCATGCAGCGCGTGAAGAACAAGGTTTTTGTGAAGGCCGTATTCAAGAAATTGAAGCAAAACTTTCAACAGTGCAAATCATCGACGTTACTAAAATGCAAAATAACGGCAAAGTAATTTTTGGTGCAACTGTTACTATCGTTAACGTAGATACCGACGAAGAAACGACTTATCGCATCGTAGGTGACGATGAAGCTGACATTAAAAATAATCTGATTTCATTTAACTCACCAATTGCTCGCGGTTTGATTGGTAAAGAAATCGACGATGCAGTAACAATCAAAACCCCAAATGGTGCGGTTGAGTACGAAATCACTGAAGTAGAATACATTTAATCTACAAAAGCTCGGTTATTACCGAGCTTTTTTGTTTGTAAATTATGAAAATACGCTCTCTTTTATTTTTAACACTGCTAGCACCTTTTATAAGTGCACATGCACAGTATGTGACAGAATTAGATAACGATTGTACAACAGCATTTAATAGCGCTGATTTTGTTAATGCGCGTTATGAGTGTGCCGAGTTATCTGAAGAAAATAATGGTGAAGCGAGTTTCATTTTGGCAACCCTTTATGCCAAAGGGCAAGGTGTTGTTAAAAACAAACGAAAAGCCCTTGAGTATCTGATTTTGGCAGATGAGCAAGGACATGGCGAAGGGTCATTTAATCTTGCATTAGCCTATGAGCTTGGCAAAGTGGTCGGTGTTGATGTTGAAAAAAGAAAACGTTTGGCATTTGAACACTATTTAAAAGCGGCACGAAATGGTTCGACAAACGCACAACGCAAACTCGCAAGTCGATACAGCGATGATGCAAGCTTAGTGTATGAACCGCAAAAGGCTGTAGAGTGGTTAACAACTGCTGTTGAAAACGGAGATGACAAAGCCAAACTGGAATTAGGCGCACTTTATCTAAAAGGTGAAGGCGTTGTTCGCGACCAAAGTCATGGCCTAAGTTTAATAAAACAATCTGCTGAGAGTGGCTATGATAAAGCGCAATTTATTTACGCCACGCTTATTTTCAAAAATAACCCAGAGCAAGCCATTAATTACTACGAATTAGCTGCCGAAAAAGGGAATGGCTTTGCTGCACATAATCTTGCATCGCTTTATTTTAAAGGTGAGCATGTTTCACAAAATAGCAATAAAGCGCATTCCTACGCTCAGATTGCTGTGGCAAATGGTGTGCCTCAGGCAGAATTATTTTTACTTGAAACGGAAAAACCTAGCGCACCAAAACAACGTACCGCTAAGCCTGTTGCGCTCGCAGTTGCAACTGTTGAAACTACACCCAAAGCAAAAAATTTAAGTGGATTTGTTTTACAGTTTGGCAAATTTAGTGTGCGTGAAAATGCGTTGTTTCTAGCGGAAAAAGTGGGGGCGAGTATTGTTGAAATGAATGGGGCCTACTATAGCGTTGCCTTTGATTTTGAGTCATATCACTTGGCCAAACAACATGCCGAAATGCTGGTTGCAAAACATGATATCGCCATGCCTTACATTCGTGTGGCAAGCGACTTTAATCTTGCTGTTAATATCGCTCAATAAAACCGGTCTTTTCCAGCGGCCTAAAATTTATTTCACTGTCTTTGGCTAGCTTTTATTAAAGCTGTACGTAGAATAACGTGTTTATAATAATAAATTTTTCTGGATGAAAGCATGAGCCATCGGGATAACTTTCGCTATCTTACCATTGCACTAACACTCCTTTTGTTCGGCACAGCACTTTGTCATCAGTTTTTTAGTGCAAAATTACAGCATGTTATGCAGGCTAGCACCATGTTTACCCTGTTGCTTTCTGTTTGGGGAATTGATTCTAAAAGCCCATTTTTCAAGTATAAGATGCTATTCCCCTTTGTAATTATCGCAATGTCTTGGTTTACCCTTTTTATCGATAACAGCATGGGTGATAACGTGACTCTAGCGTTAATGTTAGTATTCTTTTTATTCACCGCGTTTAAAACTGCCAAGCAAGTGCTTTTCTCAGGCATTATTGACAGTAATAAAATTCTGGGTGCCATTTGCCTGTATTTTATGATGGGGGTGATATGGGCGCTTATTTATTGCCTTATCCATATCAATTTTGCGCCTGCCTTTAACAACGTTGTTGTAACAACAAAATGGTATGCACTCTTTCCTGAGTTCATTTACTTTTCTTTTGTCACACTCACCACCTTAGGTTTTGGCGATATTTCTCCTAATATCCCTTTGTCACGTGTTTTTGTTTATTTTGAAGCAGTGGTTGGGCAGCTTTATTTAACAATTTTAGTGGCCAGCTTGGTGGGGGCGAGACTCAACATTTTGCAGCAAAATCATGTCGGTAATAACACATCAGCTAAGCAAAAAAGCGAATAACTGCTAGGGCTATTATTTCTCAGAGCTATGACATTGAACGACTTTAAGTTCTGAAGGCTCCGATGGTTTTAGCTCTGGGTGGCGGCCAACTAATTGCGAATAAAGTTCCGGTAGCGTGAGTTGCAATCGATACACTTCATTTAAATGCTGTGATTCAATCTTTGCACCGTTATTGATGAGTGCAGTAATAACAGCGATCCATTTTTCAGATTCACGATTTTCACGTAAATAATGCAACATTTTTAGCAGTGGATCAGGGCTCTGTTCTGTATGCTTTTGTGTAAATCCACGATTTATAAGTTCACTGGTCAATGTCGGGTTCATAAACATTAAATTGTAAATGATACTTTCACCGCGCTGATTGGGCAGGTCAATGTTTTCCATGCGCGCGAGTATTTTTAATGCTTCGTCATTTTTAAGCCGTTGAATTACTGCAACCGCATTGGTATTTTTTGGATAAAGCCCCTGACTCACGAGTGCGTCAATGATTTCAAGGCGCTTATTTTGCATTGGCCTAGAATACAATAACAAGTATGCAAGCTCGCGTTCAAATGGCGATTTTTTCTCAAGATATTCGTAAACTTGCATTAAATCTGCACGCTTGATTTGGGCTGCATCGGATAAGTTATTGAGATCAATATCAAGCGCTAAAAACTGTGCAGATAACTCAGTAAAGAGTGCGAGCATTCCCACTTCTTTTGCTTTTACAGAGAGTAATCTATCACAACTAGGATGAGGGTATGGCAGATCCTTCGCGTCGACATAGCTAACTTTTATGTCACTTTGTATTGCGTCAACACCATATAATTGGCAAACATTTTGTTCCTTTAAAGAAAGCTGTTGTTGCTTGATGATTTGCTTAATTTGTAACTGCAGGGCATTACTGTCGATGTCTGCCGGGTTGGTTATCGAAGCGCCTTTTATAATATCTGCAAATTGTGTGTTGAGCCCACCAATGCGCGATAGCAACAGAGACTGACTTTCGCTTGAATGTAATTGTTCGATTAATAACAAACGAGAAAGGGCCAAAAGCGCTTTTTCGCCAGTGAGGCCGTTGAGTACATAGGGTAATTGCGCAGATAGAATAAACTTATTGGGAGATGGGTTAAGCGAAAAATAGCTATCGTAAAGTAATAACAAGTCGTCAAAATTAGGCTTAGGGTTATCACGATTAACAGCTTGGACAAAGGCTGTTTGTAAAATATCGACAGCGATATCAGGGTAGCGTGCTATTTGCTCGCGATAATTTTCAATAAACGGTTTTTTAGAACTAGTTTTTCGCCATTTTTCAAAACGATAACGATGCTTTTCTTTTACATAATCGGCAAAACGAATACCTTCATTGATAAATTGTACGCTTTTACGCTGATTTGCTTCATTATATGAAGAAACAAGCTTAACATTTTGTAAGAAACGGTCTGCAGCGTCTTTCGATACGGTATGTTCTAATGCATGCTTTATTTTAAATAATGATTCACCTTGCATATGCCAGGCAATGGCAATTTGGCTCAGATAGTTAATTTTATCACGCTCAAACCTAGCGAAATAACGCGGTTGATCTTTACAATAGCTCGGCGTTTTATCATCTACTGATAACGGTTTCTCTTCGTTTTTAGTTTGTATTTGAGGCGTGCTATCTGTTGGGTATTGAGGTAACGGGCTATCTGAGTGAACAAGTACTTGAGTTGTGTTTACGTCAATGTCAGCTGGGGAGTAGAAGTTAGCAAACCAAATAAGTGGTACGAGTAATAATACAAGAACAGAAAATATTAAAAACTTCTTAGTCACACCAATTCCATGAGCAAAACAAAATAAAAATCAATTTAAGATGGCTATTCTACTTTTCAGTTAGATTTTTAATTATATGAAATTTTTGCTTTTTTGGCATGTAATCTAACGTATTCAGCCAATAAAAAGCCCACAACAGAGTGTGGGCTTTGGTAGGTTTGACAAGTAATCAGATTTTTACAGTAGCGTCGTCATTAATGTCTGATTGAGAAGTAATTCAAACAAATTTATTTAATCTTCAATTCTATAAACTGTATCACTCAAGTGTTGTTACTAAAAAGTATGTTCTATCACTTAATTTTTTACATTTAGTTACAGTTATTCTTGAAAATAAAGTTCTCCTCAATATAATGCCCTGTTTTTAAAATGGAAAATAAATCAAGGATGATTGTGTGAAATCAATGCCTGTTCTTAAAAATGGCGAATTCTCATCGTCGACGTTACTTACTAGTTTATCTAGTCAATTTTACGCAAAGCTAAAAAGTCCTTTTGTTTGCTTTTTCATCTTTATTTTGTTGTTTGCTTCATTTAGTTCTTTTGCAGCAATGAAAGTGCATAGATTTGAATGGTCACCCTCTGTTGTTACGCTTGGCACTCCGACAACCTTTTATTGGAATATTGAAGGAGCAGAGTTTTGTTTTGGTAATAACAAGCGCCGCACAGCTGTTGGAAATAATGGGCGCCAACTTTTTTCAAGCCCAGTAAACAGAACAACTAGCTGGTATTGTCAAGACAGCAGTGGTGATAGAATATACTTGACAGCAAATGTTAGAGTTTTACCGCCGGCGCCAGGAAGGTTAAGCACCCCGAGTGCACCAAGTAATGCACCGATTAATAGTAATCAGACTATTTCATGGTCATCCACAAGTGGTGCTGATTATTTTAACCTTTACCAGAACGGCAGTCTTTATTATCAGGGGAATCGCACATCTACAACGATTTCCAGCAGCACGAGTGGCACTAATAGTTACCGTGTCAATGCTTGTAACGATGGTGGTTGTGGTCCTTTATCGAGCACTCGATATGTCAGCTTTTACGACAAACCGTCAACACCTAGCTCCATTCCTGATGTAGTTGGCGGCAGTTATCACCCGTATGGTACATCAGTTCAACTGAGTTTACCGACAGTAGCGAATGCCACATATTACCAAGTTTTTATGAGCACAACTGACAGTAATTATCAATTACAATCAAGTGCTAACCAAGTAACTTTGAGGAGTGACTGGGGTTATAACTATATTAAATATCGTGCTTGTAATAATGCAGGTTGTAGTGGATTAAGTTCTTGGCGTAGAACACACTCTTATGGTTCGCCTAAACAAGCTTCCCCAAGTGCGAGTAACACAACAGTCATTAAACATAACACTGTTGATATTAGTTGGCCTAATCCACAGCACATTATTTATTCTGGTTCATATTATGAAAGGCAAGTTGTAGCACCGTCGGGTCATATTGAAAACTTACCAAGTTTAAATCATACGTCAGGGGCAACTTCAACAAGTTTCACCTCCTCTGCGCTTAGCCAAACCGGCACTTATATCTTTAAGGTGAGGGCATGTAATCCAAGTCTTCCGTGTGGGCCGTGGGGCAGTGCAAATGTCAATGTAGCTGAAGCTATCACCCAAGCGCCAAACTTAGATATTGGTTATGCGTACCACCCCGTAAATAGTTCGAAAGAAATAAAATGGTCGAGCATTAGTGGTGCAAATCGTTATGAATTATTTGAAGATAGTTCAAAAATACATGATTATAAGTCGCTAACAGACTCTGTTTCCCACGCAAATTACGGCAGACGATACTACAAGGTACGTGCATGTAATGAAATTGGGTGTGGACCATATTCAACCTCTTTACCAATTTATTTTTATACTGCACCTGGTGGCGTAAATAATTTTAAAGCAACTCCATCGAGTGTGGAAGTTGGCGGTAATAGTAAACTTACTTGGGATTTACCTGGTGGAAATGTACCTGGGATTTCATATGTTATTTCAAAAGAAGGGACTGAACTAAGCCGTACGAGCAACCAGTATATGGATGTAACTGTAACAAGCTCACAAAATATTTTTTCGATTGTTGCATGTAATCCAGAAAACGTTGGATGCGGTAGTGCACGAAATGTCAGTATTGAAGGTACCCCAATTACTGCGCCAACAGCAATACCATCAGTTGTGGGCGGCCACTATTATCCACTTAATTCAACTATTAATGTGAATATATCAGCGATAGATGGTGCAACAAGCTATCGTTTAAAAGTTGAGACTGGACCGATTGAAGGGGTCAATAAACAACCTCTACTTACTAAAAACTTTACCGGCTCTAACACCAGTTTTTCCTCATCTAAAACAGGTTATCATTTTGTATCATATGCACAATGTAAAGGTAATTACTGTAGTGAATTTGGCCCAACACAGAGAATTGTTGTATATGGTAGGCCGGGGTATGCCAAAAACGTGGTGGCAGATCCTGTTTCAACAAGTGTTGGTAGTAGCGCAAATATTAAATGGGCATTTAATGGTGTTCGTGTTGGCGGTCATTATAAACTGAAACAAATGAGACCAGATGGTACCACCAAACAATATGCAAATATTACGCAACCAACAGGTGTTTTTGATTTTGAGCAAACAACAGAGTCACTAACATTAGCTGGCCCACACACCTTTAAAATCGATTCGTGTAATGACGATTCCCATTGTAGTGGTGATGTCAATATTACGGTTGATGTGTTTCCTGCAAAACCTGAAGAAATGCCAGATGTCGCAGGTGGCAACTATCAGCGTGTGAATAGTAGTGTTTCAGTAACTATGCCGATAATATCGGGTGCGCAAAGTTATAAATTAAAGTTGCAAACTGGAAACCTTGAAGGCACAAATAAGCAACCAGCAACCGAATCAATCACATATCAAGGGAATATAGCCAAGTTCACACCTCAATCGACAGGCTATTATTTCTTATCGTATGCCCATTGTAGTAACGGTGTATGCAGTGAATATGGTCCAGAGTTACGCATACATGTTTACGGTAAATCAGGAGAAGCAACAGCAGTTACAGTAGACAAAACATATGTCAACGCAGGTAATAATGTGACTATCAGTTGGAAGTGGGCAAGTGGTATTCGCGTAGATGGTTATTACACAGTTGTACATACGTTACCAAATGGCACGCTTAATACAACGTATAAACCAAAGGTAGTTCAAAAAGCTTTTGTTGAAAATCACCTGATAGCTAGCCCAATACTCAATGAAAAAGGTAAACATACATTTAAAGTATTAAGTTGTAATGATGAAACCCTTTGTACTACGGGAGTTGTAACTGAAGTTGAGGTTGTCGACCCAGTTACGGTTAATCGATTTGAATGGACTCCGAATAAAGTTGTAGTGGGCCAACCATCAACTTTCTACTGGAACATTTCGGGTGTTGAAACATGTCAAAGAGCAGATGTTGAAGTCGACCCGAAAGGGCCGAGAACTAATGTTGGTAATAACGGTGTTCAAATATTTACTGAAGTTCAGCAAAAGCAAACGAAGTGGGAATGTTTTACTAAATCAGGAGTAAGATATCCATTTGATAATTCTAAATTTATTACAGCGCAGCTTGATGTTTTGCAAGAAGCTGATGGTGTAAATATGCCAATCCTCAGTAAAAACTCAGACAGTTTAATATGGACTTATAATTCGTCCGCTGACAATTACAAATTAGAGGTAGCAAAGTGCGGGGCGAGTTGTACAGAGATCCCTTACACAGCATGGCAGTTGGAAGGCTATGTAACAGAGCAAAGTTATTTATTGCCTGAAATAGTTGAGAATAAAGTTTATCGTATCCAGGCTTGTAATGCGCAGCAAGAGTGTGGCGCGCATAGTAATAGCATAACAGTAACGACTAACGACACAGTTAATGTCAATCGTTTTGAATGGGTACCAAATGTAGTTCTGGCTGGTCAGCCGACAACTTTTTATTGGGACATATCGGGTGTTGAAAACTGTCGTAGAGCAGACCCGGATGATAAAAAGGGATGGCGTGGCACAGAAGGGAATAATGGATTACAAATTTATGAAAATCCAATTGAAAGAAACACTATTTGGGAGTGCTTTAAAGATATCAATGATTTAACAACTAGATATCCATCTGACTCTTCTCTATTTATCAGCGCACCATTGAAAGTTTTGGGTAAGCCTGACGGTATTTCGATTCCATTACTTGAAAAAACTGAAGGTACATTAATTTGGTCAACCATCGCTAATGCTGAGAGTTATGAACTTCAGCATTACGCATGTGGTGAAACTTGTGGCAACTATACTGAAGCCAATTGGCAACTTATTCAAAAGAGCGCATCTACAAGCTTTGCACTTCCAAATGATGATACTAAGCGCGCCTATCGTGTTAAAGCCTGTTTTGCTGATGACCGGTGCAGTGCGTGGAGTAATGTGTGGCAACCTATACAGAAGAAAAAAATTATTTTTATACATACGGATTTGTTAGGAAGTCCAGTGGCTGAGACAAAGGAATAATATTATGAAGTTTTATAGATTCTTATTAATCACGTTGTTTTTAAGTTTTTCAAACTTTAGTGTATCAAGTCAGCTTAAAGATTATGCATACAACTACAACGATTCCAAACCAGTGAGAGAAAACATCACCTCTTTTACAACAGAAGTCTTGGGGGACAAAATAGATGTGACTTCAGGTAGTTTAAATTTTAGCGTAACTGATTTGAACCTACCGGGGAATTTTAATATACCGGTTTCGGTTACACGGATGTTGAACGGTGGTGAAGATTGGGCTACCGGCACGCGAGAATTTTCTAATTGGAGCCTTGAAATCCCGCATATTAAAACAAACTATCTTACTGAAAAAAATGGTGATGTTAGAACAAGTGCTTGGGCACTTGGAGAGTATTGCAGTAAAAAACAAAATATCAATCCTGATTTTGACACAATAGTTGAAGGAAGTTGGTATTTTGCATTTAGTAAGGAATACTGGATAGGTGAGAAACTCTTCATTTCAAGAAATGAAAATTACGACATTCTTTCAAACACAAAGGAAGAACGCGTATTAAAAAATGGATGGAAGATTGATTGTGGTGAAGTCGATGAGAAAGAGGTGATTATAGTTACTGATGATCGTGGCAATAAGTATACTTTCTCACACAAAAAAATAGTTCGGTCTATTAAAGACTACAATATGTCTACCACTCCTCAATCAAGTTGTCAGCTTCCATGTGAGGCTCCACCTGTAGCTCAGCCAATTGGTGATGCCCCTGATGCAGCAAGATTGCCAATGTATTATATTTTTTTGATGGTAACTCGTATCGAGGATAAGTTTGGCAATTATGTTACTTACAGTTATACAGATGAAAAAATTACAATAAGCAGCAGTGATCAACGTACAATTAATATTTATTTGGATTCGGATAAAGGAAGGGTGGCCTCAGCAACTGACGGTACTCAAACTGTCAAATATGAATACGATGAGACAGAAATAATAACGTTAAACAAAGTAAAATTTGAAAACGATAAAGAATGGGTTTACACACATAATAAAAGTGGCATATTTTGGAATTACCCATTATTTAATCAAACGCCTTCGGTTTCATTTAAAACAGATGTTTGTTTGGCACATTCTGGCGACATTCCATTTATTCACATTACCTCACCGCAAGGGGTACAAGCTGATTTTTATGTGACGGGAAGATGCCAAACGAGATCAGAAGTCCCTAAATTCAGATTGCCTAATCCACAACAAGATCAAGTTGAAAAGTACTGGATCCCTTTGCAATATAATGTTTACTCAGTAACGAAGAAAAACATAACTGTTGGCGAACACACTTATAGATGGAATTATGAATATTCTTCAAATTTAGGCGCATTTTCAGGTGATGAAATAGTGCAAAACCAAAAGGTCGATGAAAAATATGCAGTAGAAAATTATTCACTTAGTGACCTTTCTTATACTATTGAAATAGAGCCGAACAACACTAAAAAAGTATATATTTTTGATAGGCGCTTTGGTGAAACATACTTACATTTACTGTTAGAAAGAATTTTAGATTCTGAAAATACTTTGTTAGAAACAAAAAAATACATATATGATTTTAGCGAATCAGTAGGAACTAATAATAGATATCATAATATTAGAGTGACAGAGGATGAATTAGATACACTTCCTCTGCAATCTCCAGCGGCCGGGAAAACGAAAAGACAGCGAATTGTCAAAACAACTCGAATGGATAGTAGCCAGGAAACAATATATAAAACAGATTATTCCGAATTTAATGAATTTAACAAAGCACAATTGGTTCGTTACTACAAGCCAAACTCAACGACCTACAAAAGAATTAAAACAGGGTTTAAACATGATTTGGAGAATAATCATTTAAATCAAACCCAAACAGTAGACGTAAAATCAAGCGATACCGCTGATGAATTTAATATTCTGACAAATACTTTCGCAGCAAAAAAATTTAACGTTGATGTTCAAATGGTAACGAAAGAAGCCAGCTTAGGAGTAGAAAAAAAGTACTATAAAACCTTCTCAAGAGAAGGAAATGTTGAACATGTGGAATATAATGCATCACTCTACTCAAACGCTAAAGAGAAAAGAGAGATTGAGTTTACAAATTATAAAAGAGGAGTGCCCCAAGCTATTAATGTGCCTAACCGTTATAATGCCGATAAAAAGTTGAATAGACAAACACTAGTAAATAATAACGGAAAGGTAAAAGAAACTAATGATTTTAATAATGTATCAAGTTACTACGTATACGATAGCATAGGCCGTTTAAAGGCAATTGATTTAGAAAATGACGTACCATCTGGAGTTGATTGGCTAGACACGCTAATCACCTGGAATGACGCAAACAATACCCGTACTTTATCGCGATGTGTGCTTGACGAGCATAGAACAAAGTGCAATGGGTCAACGAGTTTTAAAACCATTGAATACTTTGATCCACTCTACCGCCTAATTAAAAAAGAGATGAGTGATGAGCTTAATGATATTAAACGCTATCAGCACTTTTCGTATAACCATAACAACCAACTGACCTACAAATCGTTTTTAACTGATTCTGCTATTGATAATGGGTTAGGCACTACCACGAAATATGACGCACTCGGCCGCGTTAAATCAGTGACTACCTCAGGGCGTGGCACCATTGACTATGATTATCTTCAGGGTAATAAAATTAAGGTGACTGATGCTGAAAATAATGTGACAACGACGACTTATCAAGCATTTGGCGAACCGAGCTATGAAGTTGCAACAAAGATAGTATCACCAGAAGATATAACAACAGATATTAATGTAGACGTCTTAGGTTTAGTGCGCAGCATTGCACAAACGGGGTTAGACAAAGACGGAAACAGTATAACACTCACAGAGAATCGTTATTACAATAATGCCAAACAGCTATGTTTGGTTACCCGCCCCGATGTGGGTAATACAATTTATGGCCGTAATGCCCTTGGTGAAATGACGTGGTCTAAAGCAGGCGTCAGCAACACGGCCTGCACCACCACTAAACCAACTGGTGCGATAAATTATACCTATGACAATCTGGGTGACTTATATAAGGTCGATTACCCAGATGATTCAGGTGATGTAACTTATACGCGAGATAATAATGGCAATGTTTTAACTTTAGAAGCGGGCGATGTGACCCACTCTTATACTTATAACAATCAGAACTTATTGGAAGATGAAACACTCATCATTAGTGGTCAAAATGCGTTGTTCACAGATTATGGATATAATGCACTCATGCAACGTAGTTGGATGGCGTATCCGGATGTTTCAGACATTTTGGTTCGTTACAACCCGAATGCGTTTGGTGAACCCACAGAGGCGCGAGTTTACAACGATAATGAAATAACACACGATTTTGCCTCTAATGCTAAATATTACCCGAATGGTATGTTAAAGAGCTTCACCTATGGCAATGGTGTTACTCATTCTCTGACATTGGATCCGACTAGCCAACTACCTGAAGCGCTGATTGATACTCATACATCTGGCAATGTAGTGAGCTTAACGTATGCCTTTGATAATAATGCCAACGTCACGTCAATTATCGATGGTGTTAATTCTGATTTCAGTCTTACTGACTTGCAATATGATAGGCTCGATCGTTTAACTAATGTTTATGGTAACTCAGGCATTGGCAACAGTACCATTAAATACGATGGTTTTGGTAATATCACGTCTTATACCAGCAAAGACCGTTCACTCGAATATACCTACAACTATACAACTAACCGTTTAACTAAAGTAACGGGTGTAGCGGGTAAATACTCCAGTTTTGGTTACGATATCAAAGGCAATATCACGAATAATGGTCAGTTTGGCTTAACCTTTAACGATGCTAACCAAGTTAAATCAGCTAATGGTTTCACGTATAAATACGATGGCCATAATCGTCGGGTGTATCAATCAGATAATGGCGGCAGCTATTCTGTTTATACACAAGATGGCACGCTGATTTATCGTGAGAAAGGTGAGACAATTACCGGTAACGGAGTGAGTTATATTTACTTGGGTAAAAAGCTGATTGCGAAATACGGTGATGTAGAACCAGCTGCATCGATTGATGAATCTCGCCAGCATTATCGTCCTTATGGTGAAACATTAGCAGATGCAAAGGACGATATAGGCTATACAGGCCACAAGTTTGATAAAGCGCTTGGGTTAAGCTATATGCAGGCACGATACTATGATCCAGTCATAGGTCGTTTCTACTCAAATGATCCGGTGGGTTATTTAGGCCATGCAGAAAAAGGAAATCCAATACATGGGTTCAATAGGTACGCATACGCAAATAACAACCCTTATAAATATGTAGATCCCGATGGAAAGCTACCCGTAGTTCCTTTGGTTGTAGCTGGAAGATGCGCTACAAATGCAGCATGTCGTGGAGCTGTAATAAAAGCTGGTAAAAAAGTTGCGGATAAAATTAGAGGTGGTGGAAGAAAGACTAAGCATACCGATAACCGTCATGTTGATAGAAATAAATATCCAGATAAGAGCAAATTTAAAAAGCCAAATCAAATGGATAAGTTAAGCGAAAAAACAGTCAAAAAGCCTGATCGGGTGCAAGATCAAGGTGATAGAGTAAGAGTCGAAAAGGACTTTAAACGCGAGATCGGCACAAATGGTGAAAAAACAAATGTCACTGTAATTGATAAGAGTTCGGGTAAGAGAGTTACTCAATTCCCGACAAAGAAGGAACCGTAATATGAGTGTTGAATTCAAAGTTGACTCAAAATCGGAAAAGGTGTCTCTTAATCATAAAGATTTTGAGGTTTTCTATGCGGCTTTTGAAGCTCTTAGATCAAAAACAGGAATTAGGGTTGATGAGTATTCAGACGGAAAAATAAGCCCAGACCATGCTGGTATATTGAATGACTTTATAGATGAGCATATTTCGCTTCCAAAAGCTTCTAACTGTATTAGTTTCAAAGAACTGCTTCAGTATAGTTATAATAATAAGCTATGGATTAGTTACACTGGAGATTAGATAAAGTATGAATTTCGAAGTAGGTCAGTTATGGACTTGTAAGGCTGCTGATAACGAAAAACTGCATAATTTGTTAGTGGTCAGCGCTGAGGAACTTGACGATCAAAAAATTGTAGGCGTAGCTGTCGTTGACTCAGAAATGGGAGATTCTCCTTTTATGCCTTTTTCTCAACAAGCAATTGAAGACTCTGTATTGGACTTGGTTCAGTCAAATATTGATATAGCAGACTTTGTAGAAGGCTATGAATATTGGAAAGAACTATTCATTGAAGGGGAAGCTGGGGTGTACAACTTGTCAGTAGATGAAGTGTTAAATTTAGACTCTGAATAATGGCATCAGTTACTTTTTGAATCCAAAGCCTCGCACTCGCGGGGCTTTGTTTTAAGTGTTAACTTGTATGAAAAAAGGCTTAATAACTTATTCTTACCAACTGGAGATATCTACAGCAAAACTATGGAGGGTGATTTCGCTTCCTAAGGGCTGCTTAAATAGTACTTCCATTTTGCTTTTTACAGGAAAGCTAACAGGTATCTCCGCACCGTCACCTTTTCGTCTATCAGAAGCTGATCCATATATGAGTTGAGCATGAATGGTTCCCACTACCTCCATTTCTAGTGAACCCGAATTTATGGAAATATTCGAGATAGTTTCAGGGGCAATATCTTCAACAAATTGATGAGTTGAAATCTCCATCAATTCAACAACAGATTCGCTATTAATCCGATTCATTAGCTTGTCTGAAACATCACCAAATAGTTTTTCTGCAACTAATTCTCTAAGCTCATATATTTTATTTACAAAAGCTAATGTGGTTTCTAGACATTCAATAGCAACTCTCTCAACCTCAGCTTCATCAGTATTGAATGTTGCTCGCTCTATGTGCGTATAGTTACTTAGTTGAGAGATTGTTTGAACTAAATCAGTTGCAACTATGTCTATCTCATCTATTTGTAATTTCTTTTCTACATAGAAATCTGATAAGCCACCTTGAATACAAAACTTGATTCTTTGTTTACGAGTGATTCCATTTGAAGATGTGCTATCAGGTTTAAACCAACAGCACTTTTCTAGCTGTTCATCTGGAGCAAGTCGATGCAGTATGTGGCGAGTCAACTCTCGCAGCGCATATGCAAAGTTATTCAACCTTAATGGGTTCGGGGTTAATAGATTTATAAATGCTGAGTCTAAAAGTTCAACTTCGAACCCATTGAGTAAAATGCTAGAGATTGAACTTTGGTATTTGTCTTTGATGTGTATCATATCCTTCCTTTGATTGGTTAATTTCGGTGTTATTTCAATTGCTGTTATATTAACGAAGAGTATCTTGGGATAGTACTTACCAATAAATTTTTTCGCTAAATGGCTGGCAGAACTCAATTCTTTGCTTTCTACTTTTGGTGGTTTGCGATTAGCTTTAAGCAAGTTCGCTAATGAAGTTTACCACCAGAGTTACGGTTCATTTGCCAAATTTGTTTTGGACTAAAGCCGTTTCTCAATAGTTCAAAATCTTCAAATTCTACTATTGCCTCTTGGCCTTTGCCAATAGCTTTGTAAAAACTACCTGATGCGGTTTCAATAACTTGCTTGTCGATATAGACCTTCATAATCTGAGATGTACAAACATAATCTTCTCCAGCGAATCGGCAAGTAGGGTCATCAATAACAATGCCCCATAAAACTTTTCCGACAAGATCTGATTGATTAAAAACTAGATTAAAAACTAGGGTCAGAGTAAACTTAATTGAAATAGTAATCTATTGCTGATTTTGATTTACTCTGCCACCTTGATTCTTTTTGTTGGTCTGCTTGACCGGGACTACCTGTATTTTTAATCCAACGACAGAAGAAAAGATTGCTTCATAAAAACTAGGGTCAGAGTAAACTTAAAAACTAGGGCCAGAGTAAACTTAATCAAAATAGTTAGCTCTAGCTGATTTTGATTTAGTCTGTCGCCATGTTACTTTTTGCTGGCCTGCCTAACTTGGAGGGTTGTACGCGTTGTCCAGTTAAAGCGGTAATTTGTTCCTTAAATTTCTCACTTCCAATCGCCATTCCTTTGTTAGTTTGAATTCTAATCTGCTCGATCTGACTGTGTGACAATGGCTCATTTACAAGCAGCGTATAAACTTTGAGCCATTGAATTTTGGTTCTACTTAAAGATTCATAAGCAGCATGTGCTGTGCAAAGTGAACTTGGTTTCCCGATAGCATTTATTTGATAACTCGACCATTTGTATTCGGCTGGGTGATTGACCATATGGGCGCGAACAGGGTTTAGTTCTATATATCGATAAAGTGTGAGCAAGTAGTTGTCACTATCGACTAGGCATGATTTGAAGCGGCCTTCCCAAAGTGTACCAGTGCGCTTATAAGTGTTGTTAAAGTACCTGACATATTGTCGGCCAAGAGACTGCATCAACTTACTAATTCCCTCTTGAGAAGTAGGTGTACACAATAAGTGGACATGATTTGTCATCAAAACCCATGCATGTACCTGTACATTGTATTCTTCGCTATACTGCTTTAACCAAGCGATGTAGGCTTCAAAGTCTTGTTCGCACGCAAAACATATTTGTCGATTATTGCCGCGCTGAATAATATGTTGTGAAATGTTTGGAGGGCAAATCCGTTTTAATCTTGCCATTTCATAATCCCTCGAAACAGACTGCATTAAAATTATAAGTGTAGTGTAAAAGTCATATATGAGGTTTTATTCATTTCGAACGCTATTAAATTATTTAATTATATGATTTAAATATGTTTTTATTTACTTGTGTAAGTTTTTTTTGTACCGTTTGACATGCTATTTAAAGTTATCGCCCATCTGGGTGCCCGGTTTAAAAACCTATTTTTGTTATATGGATATAAAATGAAAAAAACGATCTTCTCAACACTGTTAGTGTTTAGTGCATTCAACACACATGCAAACGAATTTGTATATAACGGTAATTTTAATAACCCTGTCGAAATTACTACCTGTAACGCATTTAATGCGGCACCCCACACAAGAAACCCTGAGGGACCATTTGTAGCAAAAGTATGGAACTCTTCATCTAGCTTTGTGAAGTGGGGAGATAATTATGGTGTGAATAATGGTCCAGGGTTAAAATTTCATCTGCCTAAAGGTGGCAGTAGAGTCGAAGTATTTGCTTCAGAGTTTATGGGCTACAAAAATAGCTACTGCGATGGAACACAAAACTCATTCGTTGATCTCGAAAAAGGGCAGTCACGTTGGAATGCATTTAGTTTTAAGTTAGACAGCCAGTTAACACCAGGTATGCCACTTATTATCCATCAGCTTTACAGCGCCCCATCAAATGGGCCTAAAATACACTTTTATTTGACTGTTGTAGATGGCATCAATTATGTTAATTTCGCATATTTAGCAAATTGTCGAGATAATAATTGGGATTCTTTAGTAAACGCAGATGGTGATAAATTATGTCCAATACAGACATCTGAAAAAGTAACCGTTGCATTTAAGCGTGTACCTTTTACCGTCGGTAAATGGAATCATATTCGATACAATATTCGAGCTGATTGGCCTAACAATTCTGAATATCAGAACGAGGTTGCTTCAGGCAGTTTATCGGCAGCAATTAAGCAAGAGAACGAGGGTTGGCAGATGTTTTGGTATCATGGTTTAGATACAAAAGGTGGAAAGCGCCCAACCTTTTCTACTTTTACTCATGATATTAGCGCTGTGCTAGGGGGTAAAGTTAGACCCGATGGACATGTATCACACTCATTGGAATTTGGTATTTATGGCAGCGCAAGTTCAGATATAACTTTATTCATTGATGAAATACATTCAAATCGTTACTTTTCGGCATTACCTGCCATTTATAAATAAGTTTTGAATCGGAAAAATGAATATGAATTTGAATGGGCTATCAGCCCATTTTCAATTCTAAACGCTTCTCTCAAGCTTATTTTAATTTTTACAATAACTTACACTTGTTTTGTTTACCTTAAATAGAAACATCATTAAACTCTACGCCGCTTTTAATATACGATTTCAGGGATTTTATGAAATATATTTTTTCAGGTATTGCAGTATCAATTTTATCTTTTTCTTCTTTTGCAAATACATTAAATTTTAATCACGTTGAAGTGGGTTACCTACAAACAGATTTTGACATTTCAGGTTTTGTTGAACCTAAAGGTTTTAACCTAGTCGCTAGTAAACAATTTGAAAACTGGTACATCACAGGCTCATACGCTAACCAACAAGATGAAATGAGAGAGACGTTTACATACGGAGATTACTCAGAAACTTTCACAGTTGATTTTGACTTTTCACGTTATTCATTTGGTGGTGGTTATATTTACCCAATTAATGAGAGTACAACGTTGGATTTCAGCGCGCAGCTAGGCCAGTTTAAAGTTAAATCAAGTTATAATGATATGGGCTCTGATTCAGACACTACAGATACATTTTTTACACATGCTCAAATTCGCCACCTCTTAAGCGACCAATTTGAAGTGAACGCACTGGTTGGTTATGAGCGTTTGCATGACGATGAAAGTGAAAATAATTTTGTGTATCGAGTAGGTGCGCAGTATTACTTTACTAATCAATTTAGTGTTGGTTTGTCGTACAAAGATGCAGATGAGTTTAATGATATCGGTATTTCTGCACGTTATAGTTTTTAATAAATGAAATAATGCCGGCAAATTAGTTTGCCGGCATTACCTTTTTAATAGCTTGCCGTAAGTGTAACACCAGCAAGCGTACTGTAAACATTGAGCATAATGTAGTAAGTTAAGCTGCAAGTTTCATTATTACCCAGCGATAAGGTCTACAATCGTAATCAGATGTCGTAGGCTGACTTCCCTTTTTAACATATAAGTCAACATCACCAGAACCATTAGCAGTAGATACTGTGAGTGTTTGATTGGCTGGTACTTCAATCTTGTAGATTGTTTGGCTATTTGCTGCACCAGATAAATCTGTAACAGGTACGCCATTATCTAAACAATCTGTACACCCAGCGCTTTGATGGTAGGAGGCAACAAGATTTGCATTTGAGTATGCCGGGTAACATCTTAGTCTTTCAAAACTCATACTAGCCGCAGGGTTTCTAAAACTACAATTTTAAGAAATAACAAAAACAACTGCCTAAAATTGGAATTAAGCCAATAAAAGTCGTTACTGATGTTAATAAGAGCGCGTAAACGTTTACAACTTGCTTCTTCCACAGCTTCTTTAAGTTTAAAGCGACACCTTTTACATTTGCTTACATTTTTGTAAATAAAAAATTGACAAGTATTTAACGTGCTCTATCATAGCGAAAATTTTGAAAGCTTATAAGTAAAGGGAAATTTGTGTTTAAAGTCATAGGTTTGAAAGCTTTTTTTTATTGGGTTTTATTCTTAACGGTTTTCCAGGCTCAAGCTAGTATTGGCTCTGTTAACTTTACAATTGATAAAACTAGTATCTATCGTGGAAATACAGTCACGCTGTCGTGGAACACACCACAAAATGCCACATATTATGATCTAAATGTTTTAAAACCAGGAGCATCTCATTGGTTAACATTTAGGCGAGGTTATACTTCAAACTCTTTTAATCGCTTTATTAATAAAAATGGAGTCCACAGCTTTTACATAAGTGCGTGTAATCCAACTATTGGTTTCAATTCATTGGGTATGTTTCTGTCGTTGTAATAGAAGCGAAAGCCTTGGTTGTGGAATGATTTATAACAGGCGTAGCCAATAAATTTTGCCCCCTTTTTTCTGTAAAAAATCATCAAAATATTTTTAAAGGACATCATGAAAACTATTTTATCGCTGGCCATCCTATGTGCGCCATTTATCGCTCAAGCAAATGCCAAAATTTCTTACTTAAATGTCGATGGCAACAATGTCCATTTTGCCTTGGCAAGCGATAAAACCCATACCATCCCCAGTTGTGCAATCGCTGAAACCAATCAGCATTATGGCGTTTCATTGTTAACTGAAGCGGGGCGCGCGATGTACTCGCTGTTGATCACTGCCATGTCAAGCAAACAAGCAGTTAGTGTAGTTAGTGGTAACGATTGTAGTGATGTTGAAGGGGTTGAGCGTGCAAAGAGTGTTATTTTAACGCCTCAAGTCGAGTCAACAGAAAGTGCTAAGTTACGGTGGGTTGGTTATACCACTCCAGTTAATGGTGCTTTTAATCGAAGTACAGGAAGTGGTGCAATAAGAACAGCATCAGAAATGTGTGCTGCACAGTATGAAGGTTCACGAGTCATGCTTTGGGATGACTATATTAATGTTATTAATCAGTACCCACATAGTGAAAGCGTATGGTTACTTGATGCCATTCAAACGATCGGCGTTGCTAATTCAGGCCATTATGGTATTCAAGAAACGTTAGTATTGAAATCGAGCGAAACCCTCATTTATGAATCCTCTGGATCTAGTCGAAATTTTAGCTACTGGTCTCTTCGAGCAAATGCTTCGTGTAGTGATTGGGAAAGTAACTCTAACGGTGCAAAGGGTATTTCTTTAACCGCAGTGGGTAAGTTAGTTATAGAAAGTTGCAGCAGTTCTTTAAAAATTTCGTGTGTTAAATGATAAGTCATTGACAAGGATTCTCATGAAACTTCTTTTATCTCTGGCAATACTATTTGCGCCAATAATTGCTCAGGCAAATGCTAAAATTTCTTACTTAAATGTTGATGGCAACAATGTCCATTTTACGTTAGCAGCCGATAAAACGCATACAATCCCCAGTTGTGCAATCGCTGAAACCAATCAGCACTATGGCGTTTCTTTGTTAACTGAAGCAGGCCGAGCAATGTATTCGCTGTTAATCACTGCGATGTCGAGCAAACAAGCGGTAAGTGTCGTGAGTGGCAATGACTGTAACGATGTTGCTGGGGTTGAACGAGCACAGAGTATTAGTTTAATGCCAGATGTTAGTGCCGCTGGAGGCTCAGCCAAAGCCATGTACTTATACAAAAGCGATGGTGTCACAAAGCTTGGGCGTATTTATAACTCTGAGAATATTAATCATTTCTATTACTTCCCGTTAGATGATAATACAAAACTAAGAGAATATAGAAATACAATTTGGACGATATATTACAGCCCTCAACACCAGCTATATTTTAGCGAAACGGAATGTCAGGGAGCTGCTTTAGTTCAATATCATGGAGCGAATACTCCAAGATATGTCAAAAATATTGGCTATAACGATGGGAATTTGCTTTCGGCTACAGGTAGCAGCTCCTATTATAACTTTAAAAGCATTAAGAATAATAGTGGTGAATGTGTTTCATATAATTATCCTAATCAGCGGGCAACAATAGCCACACCTCACCAAGATCCTATCTGCGGCAATGGCCCATGCATATTCAAGGAAGAATAACCTGATGAAGCGATTGTTAACTTTGGCTTGCACTGCATTAGTGGCATTGCCAGTATTTAGTCTTCATGCCAGTACCGTTGATTACATCAATGTTGAAGCGGATGTCTTGTATTTTTCTATCAATTCTTCAAAAACAGAAGCTAGCCCTGAATGCGTTTCTGTTGCAACGAATAACCGTTGGGCGGTGGCGCTCAGTACTCGCTCAGGTCAAATGATGTATGCGACTTTACTTACTGCGGTAGCAAACCAGTTATCGGTCGAGGTAAAAACTGCGGGAGATTGCAAGCACGCGCCCGGTATTGAACGACCACGATCTGTGGCGTTAATTGCAGATCAGGAGCCGTAACATGACAAGGAATAAATTACTAAAGCTGTTAGGCTTGGCCAATTTACTTGTGTTTAGTTTTTCAGGTTACGCGTCGATGGGGTGGCTACCAAATGTTGTTCACTACATTAACGCAGATACCCCGCTGTCGGCACCGCAACCTGAAATAGCACTAATAAGCAATAACTTTCAAGAAAGTTCATTGATTGATTGGCATAACTTTGGCGGCGAAGGGTATATCTATACCTTGTCTTTTCAGTTGGCAGGTAGCAATGAGTGGGTAGAGCTATATCAAGGTGAGCAAAGTTATTTTGCTACGGCTAACACCTTAGCGTCGGGCACCTATACATTTCGCTTAAGCTGTGATGGGGTGCAAGGTTGTCCAGCCGAAGGCTATATCACTAGTACTATCGACATTGTACAAAAACCCAGTTTTGTCAATGCAGAATTTGATCACCAACAACAAAGCGTTCACGTTTATTGGAGTGATTTAGCCCAAGTTGCTGGTTACACCGTTGAGCAAACCGCAGATAATGGCCAAAGCTGGCAAGCGATGAACCCTGAGCAGGGAACAGGAGTTGAATATCAGGGTGATAACTATTCTGGGCAAATTCATACCCAAAACCACGTGGTATTATCTAACGAGGTGGTTACTCAAGGTATTCAAGCGGCAAAAGCATTACACAAACAATGGGTTAACGCCAAGAAAACCCAAGCTTCTGGGGCAGATAACACCCGCCAAATGACGAGTTCAGCAACCAGCACTAATAGCGCTTATGAAGTGGGCTCAGAATTACAATACCGAGTGCGCGCCTGTGCAACACAGCAATGTGGCGAAGATGAATACTCGAAAGTATTACCCATTGTTAACTTGAATGGATTAATTTCAGATCCTGGCTTTGAGCAAGGGCAAGTGCAATTTGAGGCTGATGTCGGGGCAACGCTCGCTATTGATAGTAGCGCACCAATCAACCAACAAAAAAGCTTAACCATTGATTTAAAAAATTACGGTTTAGTACAGTATATTCATCGATATGCAGAAGAAGATTATCCTATTTTAAACGGTGCAACTATCACTGGCCGTTTACGCATTAACAGTATTGATAAAGACAGCCGCATTAGCATTTTACCGATTGCTTATTACGATGGTTATAACCATCGTGTTGAAGGGCAAAAACTTGAGTTTGACGCCAGTGATATCGGGCGAAATATTCAACTTAAAGGCGCTGTGTGGTTAGACAGTGAAGATAAGCCTGAAAATAAAATTAAGCGTTTATATTTTTCAGTGCGTTTAATGGACGAAGGGAGCGCTAATATCACCTTAGATGATGTGCAGCTTTACGAAGGTGGTGGCTTAGCACAAACAGACCCAACATTAACGTCGTATTATTCTAACTATTCGGGTTTAGTGAAAACGGGCTGGAGTCAATTTTATCAACCCAATGCCGTATACCATCTTGAGTATAAGGAACGTAAGCAGTCCGCGTGGCAAACGTTTTATAAAGGCGTTAATACTGAGTTTGAAAGCGATGTGCCTTTAGAAACGGGGATTTATGATTTTCGTATTGCCTGTTCAGGGATAGGTAATTGTCCAGAGCCTGGCTATGTTACCGCGACAACTGTGATCGTTCGTGAACCATATCATTTAACTGTAAAAGTTGATGACAATAAGACTTATCTCGATTGGTCGGAAACTGCATCTGCACTAGGATATTTGTTAGATAAAAGTACCGATAACGGGGTAAGTTGGCAGCCAGTTACGCCACAAAGCGGCGATCCTCAACGCACCTATACTGCAAATGATGGTGAAACTTTAACCACATTAACAGTTTTTGATACAACTGCATTAGCTTTTACTGGCGTAGCAACAGCTGGGACTAAATACCGTGTTAAAGCGTGCCGCTGGGCAGGTTGTAAAGGGCGTTTTCGGGTATCGAACGGCATTTACTCATTCACGGAAAAGCCATTAACGGTAAATAATTTTTTTGTAGATAAAACCTCCATTGAGCCAGGTGAGTCGATTCAATTATTTTGGGAGCGACCTGATAACTACAGCAAAGATTTTTACTATCAACTTCATGTCACTAAGCCAAGTGGTGATGGGTATCCTACTGTGCCAAGATTTTTATGGGAAGATAACGTTAAGGTTCATGCCATTAGTCGTGGAAGAGATACTGGTATTCAACGCATCGGCACTCAAACTATCGATATTCGAGCATGTAATGCACATGGCTGTAGCGAGCAACTTCAGCAAGTAGAAGTGACAGTGCAAGGGCCACCACCTGCACCGCATACGTTTACCGTTGATAACGCTAATATTACTGTTCGAGATATTGTTAGTTTTACTTGGACTATGAGTCCAAATTACCAAGAAGCAGTGACTTTTAATCTTGGGGTGCTTAAGCCTAACGGTAATGATTTTGTCTTTTTGCAAAATAGTGAGGCGACAAAGCACAATCGTCAAATTAACATGCCAGGTAAACATCAGTTTTATCTTGAAGCTTGCAATGCTGATAAAGGCTGTGGCAATGACAAAGCCAAACTCAATGTTTATGTTTCAGGGGTGATGCAAAGCGGTAATACCCATTATGTAGTGATTGCCACTGAAGCTGGCGTGCGTTATTTGTCATTAATTCAAGTCAATGATGAATGGCAAATTAACTCATTAACTGAAGATGCATGGCATGCCTTGGATGCTTATAGCAATTTTAGTTTGAGTAGTTATTCTGTAACGGTTACAGATTTGAGCCAAGACGGTCTAGTGGATATAACCTTATCCGATGGCAGTAACGATCTTGTGCTAATTCAAAATAGTGATGGTGATTTTGTAATTACTGAACCTGACGGCGTCACGATTCCATTACTTGAAAAAACTGAAGGTACATTAACCTGGTCAATCATCGCTAATGCAGAAAGTTATGAACTTCAGTATTACGCATGTGGTGAAAGTTGTGGCAACTATATTGAAATTAATTGGCAACCTGCGCAACCTGCGCAGTCTGACACAGCAACTTCATATATTTTACCGGCCGATGAAGTAAAACGAGCCTACCGTGTTAAAGCCTGTTTTGCCGATGAAAGTTGTACTGCATGGAGTAATGTTTGGGAACCATTATCTAAAAAGAAAATTATCTATATCCACACGGATTTGTTAGGTAGTCCAGTTGCCGAAACACTATAGTTGGTTACATTACTCTTTTTTCAATATTTTGATCAAAATAAAAATGTCGCGTTTAAATATCGGAACACCAACAAATAACAAAGACTCCCACTCTAATTTGATTTAGTTTGGGTGTTTTTTTATTTATCGAGGAGTTCTTTTTTACTTCATTTGTGCTCATGTATGGCGTTTCCTAGAAAACAGCAGGAGAGCTTGTTGACACACCATATTAACATTGTATTCCTCGTTGTGTACGCAGAGCGTTTTTATGTGGCGAAGATAAAGTATTATGCAAGAGTTATGATTACCTAAGGGGTGGGTGAAAGACAAATTACTCGCACTCGGTAAAGTACTTTGCATTGATTTAGGCGCCTATGCAGTGATGAGTAACCAGCAAAACATCGGGAATGTTTTACAACAGCGCAAGCTGGCCCTATAGAGCGAAAGGCAGGATGCCTGAAGTATACTCATATTATATTATGCGTTGATGAGAAAATAGCATACCGTCTCAATCAAAAGCCGTTATTATTCGTTGCATAAGTTGTTACTAAAACACCTCTTTAAATGAAATATCCATTAAGCCATTCGCTGAAGCATATTTTGAACTCAGTTAGTAATGTTTTGCTTTTTTCACTCTTTCTAATGATTATTCCCAATAAAAAGCCCACAACAGAGTGTGGGCTTTGGTAGGTTAGACAAGTAATCAGATTTTTACAGTAGCGTCGTCATCAATGTCTGATTGAGAAAGCTCCTTTTTCTCTTTGCCTCGTCTAATAAGACCTTTGATATCTTCCAATGCCACGTACTGACATGGAATTAATACTAGTGTAATCACCGTTGCAAACAGTACCCCAAATGCCAGCGATACCGCCATTGGCACTACAAGCTGAGCTTGTAAGCTGGTTTCACTTAAAATTGGAATTAAACCAATAAACGTCGTTGCTGATGTTAGTAAAATAGCGCGGAAACGTTTACAACCGGCTTCTACCACAGCGTCTTTAAGTGCTACACCTTCTTTTCGCGCACGGTTCACAAAGTCCACCATAACTAATGAGTCATTTACAACTACACCCGCCGCAGCAATGATACCGAACATCGATAGTGCACTCATTGTCATGCCTAAGAACATGTGGCCAAACATGGCGCCAATAATACCAAATGGAATAACCGACATAATCAGCAGTGGTTGCGAGTACGAGCGAAGTGGAATTGCCAGTAAGCTATAAATAACCATTAACGAGATAATGAAGTTTTTCATTTGCTCCCAGATAGAATCCATTTCTTCTTGTACACGACCTGTTAAGTTCGTAGTGATACTTGGGTATTTCTCAAGTAATGTTGGAATGTATTCTTCACGAATATCTTCAGCCACTTTGAAGGGTTCTACTTGTTCAGCGTCAATACTCGCCCACACGTTAATTGTACGGCGCGCATTTTCACGGCGAATGCTGCTTACGCCATCAACCAGTTTCACTTCAGCAACTTCAGAAAGTAGCACTTCAGCACCTTGAGGGGTGATAATGCGTACATCATGAATTCGGCTCACCGCGTTACGCTCTTCTTCTGGGTAACGGATCATTACGCGTACTTCTTCACCGTCACGTAAAATACGTTGCGCTTCAAGGCCGTAAAAACTAAAGCTCACTTGTGATGCAACATCCGCGAGCGTTAGGCCTAAACTATAGGCTACAGGTTTTAGTTCAAACTGCACTTCATCGGTCGCTGTTTGCATTGAATCGTTCACATCCCCCACACCTTTAATGGTATTGAGGTGAGCTTTTAATTCAGCAGCAGCTAAACGTAGTTCAGCCATGTCTTTGCCTTCCAAGCGGAAGCTAATATCGCCATCATCACGGTCATTGCCACCAATGCTGTCACGAATATTAAGTGTTTTTACTGCTGAGAACTCTGGCATTTTGCTACGCCAGCGATCAGCTAGTTCAAAGGTATCCATAGGGCGCAGATCTGGGTCGACTAGTTTAGCCATAATACGTGCACCGGTGCGGCCTTGTAGGCGAACCGAAATATCTTCAACCATCTTTTGACCAAACTCTTGTTCGATTAGTTTGTCTTCGTTCAAGATAAGCTGTTCAACTTGCAGTGCGGTTTCAAGGGTAGTGCGTTCTGCGGTTGCTTGCTCCATATCAATATTAATATTGGCAAAGTCATGGGGGATTTTTGGGTTGGCAACAAATTTAACGAAACCACCTGCGAATAATCCGCCACTGATAATCATTAAGCCAATAAATGCGAAGATAACTGGGTAACGGAACTCAATGAATTTAACAATCATTGGACGGTAGTAGTTATCAATAAAGCGTTTTAACCCGCCATCTAAACCCTCACGCATACGGTGAAGTGGATTTTTAGGGTTGTGCGGTTTTAACTTCATCTTCGCTAAGTGCGCAGGCAAAATCAGTTTAGATTCAATGAGTGAGAAAATTAAACATAAAATAATTACGCCACCAATTGATTTGGATACAGCGGCTTCAGGACCAGTATCTAGCATCATTGGTAAGAAAGCTGCAATAGTGGTTAACACACCAAAGGTTGCAGGTACGGCAACGCGTTTTACACCACGAATCACATTTTCGGTTGAGTGGCCGTGCTTTTCAATTTCACTATGGGCCGACTCACCGATGACGATGGCATCATCCACCACAATACCCAGTACCAATATAAAGGCAAATAGCGACATAATGTTAATGGTGATATCTAAGCCGCCTAAAGGCATAAATAGCAATGCACCCAGGAACGACACAGGTAAACCCATCATTACCCAAAACGCGAGTTTGATGCGTAAGAATAGCGCTAAGCTGAGAATAACTAATAAGCCACCCCATGCCATGTTTTCAATCATCATATTTAATCGACCTTCAAGGTAGTAGGTCATATCAACAAACGATTCTAGCGTCACACCCTCAGGAAGTTCTTTTGCTTTTTTATCAAGGTAGGTGTTAATTGTATCCGCTACTTTAGTGATATCTTGATCTTCTGATGCACCGATAAAGAAGGTGCGCGAGTTATCACCATTAAATTTAGAGAATTGAATGCCTTCTTGGAAGCCATCGTTAATCGTGGCTACGTCACCTAATAAGATCTGGCTACCATCAGGTAAGCTAAGTAACGGTAGTTTTTCAAACTCATTACCACGGTAAGCCTGGTTTTCAACACGCATTGAAATATAGCCATTTTCAGCGCGAATTTGACCCGCTGACATATTTGCTGAGGATGCACGTACCGCATTGGCCACATCTCTAAATGTTAAGCCATATTCACGTAATTTATCAGGGCTGATTTCGATGCCGATTTCATAGCGTAAGCCACTGTAGTATTCGGCAATATTAATTCCTGGTAAGGCAAGTAACTCATCGTGTACTTTAGAGCCTAAATCTTTTAAATCGCGTTGTGATAACGGTCCGTGCAGCGATAAAAACATCACTTCTTGGCGGTATTTTTCCTTCGCAACAATTGGGCGCTCCATACCATCAGGAAACGTTGAGATGGAGTCAATTTGCATTTTAACTTCATCTAGCACTTCTTTGGTGTCGTAGCTTTCATCGATGCGGATCCATGTTTGTGAAAAGCCGCGATTAGAGTAAGTGATCAAGCGCTCTAAGCCTTGCATCCCCTCTAATGCCTCTTCAATCTTCATGGTTATCCCTTCTTCTACCTCTTGTGGGGCAGCGCCAGGGTATGCAACTTGAATTGACATCCAGCTGTTTTCAAATTGCGGAAACATTTGTTTGCGAATGGTCATGGCAGTAAATAAACCGCCCACCAAAATGATGATCATTAACAGGTTTGCAGCAACAGGGTTGCGAGTAAACCATGCAATGATACCTTTATTTGTATCGATCATGGTTTAGTCCTCTTTTTTCATCGCCAATTCTGCAACCGGTTGTGCAGGTTTTGCAGCCTCTGATAACGCCGCATTAGACAATTTCATACCAGCTTTAGGGCGCTTAATATTAGATGCAATGATTTGTTCGTTATTAGCAAGATCACCTTTTACAATGAAGTCGCGGCCTTCTTCTCGCAGCACTTCAACGGCACGGTAGGCTAACACCCCATCTTCTAGCACAGCAATTTTGCCATCCTTTACAAGGTGAGACTTAACGCGGCTAACGCCTTCAACAGATAAACCTGAAATAGCAGCATTAACATACGAACCGTAACGAAGTGGGGTATTATTTGACACTAGGCCGTAAGGGTCTTTAATTTCAGCAACTAAGTACGACATACGGCTCTTGTTATCTACTTGACCTTCGCTGCGTACTACTTTTGCTTGCCAGTGATGTAATTTACCTTGGAAATTTGTTACCAAGTCAACATCAGCATCAATACCGCCTTGCATTAAGAATTGTAATTCTTTGTCAGCTACCGGTAAGCGAACTTCGGCATAATCAGTGTTACTTAATTCGCCAATAGGGCTGCCAAAGTTAACTACCGAACCCAGTGCCACTGTACGAGCAGTAATGATTGCGTCATAAGGGGCTTTGATGTACGTGCGCTCTAAATTGCGTTTAGCACGTTTAACACCTGCTTCTGCAGCGCGAAAACGCGCAACTTTTTCAGCTAACTGTGGTTTACGTAGATAAAGCTCAGTTGGCACAAATTCGTTTTTAGCACTTTCTTTGATGCGTTCCCATTCTGATTCAGCAACGCGTTTTTGTGCGCGCTCTAGTTCGAGCGCTGCGCGTGCTTGCGCAAGACTTGCTTCAGCTTCTGTCAGTGCCGCTTCGTAATCATTTGGATCAATACGCGCTAACACATCGCCTTCTTTTACAAACCCACCTTTAACAAAGGCTTCTGAGATTTCAGTAACTTGCCCTGTAACTTGTGCAGTAAGTGATGTGTGGTATTTCGGGTTAACCAGTCCGTAAGAATTAACGTTAAGTGTAATTGTCTCAACGCTATTATCTTCAACTACCACAACTGGAATTGACTCTTTTTCTTCTTTCTTTTCCGGTGGCTTTTTCATCGCACCTAAACCAGCTGCAATGCCCACAGAGCCTAGCAAAACGGCTAGGGTGATCCCGGTCAGTTTTAGTTTGCTCGCCATTGTAAATCCCTACATTTTTCTATTGATGACGCGCTTACTATAGAAAAGAGAATGTTTATAGAGATGACCCAGATGTAACAAACTGTGTTTATTACATGATAATGATTACTAATAAGCTCATAACTATATGAAATATATAATTTCTAAACTTAATTTAAAGATTGCATAAATACATATTTTTTTACAATTAACTCGTTTAACTGAAGATATTGTTGAATTATCGCAAGCGCGCACAGAATGTTTTATACTAGCAGCGAGAAATTAAAGGGGTTAAAACGTGGAGTGTCGTTTAGGGTGTGGCGCATGTTGCATTGCACCAAGTATCTCATCTTCAATTCCAGGTATGCCACTTGGCAAACCTGCAGGTGTACGCTGTGTGCAATTAGACGAAAACAATCTATGCCGGTTGTTTGGTGATAAAACTCGACCAAAAGTGTGCTTAGACTTCAAACCAACCGAAGATGTGTGTGGTAAAACGAATGATGAAGCCATGAAGATTATTAGTTATTTAGAAGGTGCTACTTGATACACCAAATAAGAAAAGATACAAAAAAGCCATCTAAATGATGGCTTTTTTATCATACCTGAACTGACTTACATAAGTTCTGGTGGGAAGTTTGATAAAATTTCAGCAATAAGCTCATTCGCAACTTGAGTGCGCTGTTCAGGTGATTGGTTCTTTTTAAGTTTGCCGCCTTTCGCACCACGCCACACTAAGGCTTTTTCGTTGCGATCAATCACATCAAGCACTAGCGTACCCACTTCATACTCACGCGTTGATGTATGAGTTTCATAACCTACACCCCAATAACCCCAGCGTGCGCTGTAAGGGTGTCCCATGCCAGCATTGTATGAAATAGTATCAACGTCAATTTTCTTTTCGACTGATGCATGGTAATTGATTAAAACGTCAGCTTGAGTCGATGCAACTTGTGAAAAACCTTTCGCTTTTAGTTCGCGTGTTACCGCTTCACGAACGCGCTGTTCCATAAGCGGGCTAATTTGGTAATTGGTTGTATTTTTTGCAAGATTTGCATTATCAACAAATGCAAAGGTTTTATAACTTGCAAAATTGGCTGTGCGGTCATAATCCCAATCAGGGGTTTTGGCACAGGCAGCTAAAAGTAATATGCCACATGCTAAAAAAAGGTTTTTCATAATCAAGCTCCTTGGCTAGCTAACAAATTTGTGTTTTGCTAAGGAAAGATAACATAGAAATTAAAAACTGTAATCTCTATCCTAAGGTAAAGATTACAGCTTTTAAATTAATAGAGAATGAACGGGGAAATAATGAATAACAATTGGACAAAACAAGCATTTGCTAAAATTGCTGCAGACTACACTCGTTCAGCTGATACCCATTTAATATCGTTTAGTTTAAATGCCTACCCCAATATTGATTTTTATTTTAAAGATGAAAGTACCCATCCTACCGGTTCGTTAAAGCACCGTTTAGCACGTTCACTTTTTTTATATGCGCTAAGTAATGGTTGGATCAATGAAAGTACCCCAATAATTGAATCTTCGAGTGGTTCAACCGCCGTCTCTGAGGCCTATTTTGCTAAGTTATTGGGCTTGCCTTTTATTGCTGTTATGGCAAAAACCACAGCGAAAGAGAAAATAAAACAAATTGAATTTTATGGCGGAAAATGTCATTTAGTTGAAAACACAACGCAAATCTACGCAGAGTCTGAACGCTTAGCCGATGAACTCGGCGGTCATTATATGGATCAATTCACCTATGCTGAGCGAGCAACCGATTGGCGTGGAAATAATAATATTGCTGAGAGTATTTATACTCAAATGGCAAACGAACCCAATCCAATTCCAAAATGGATTGTAATGAGCCCTGGTACCGGTGGTACTTCGGCCACTATCGGTCGTTACGTGCGTTATCAAGGTGTTGATACGCAATTATTGGTGGTCGACCCAGATAATTCCGTTTTTTATGATTTTTATAAAAACGGTGATAACACTTTAACAAACCAAACCGGTAGCCGCATTGAAGGTATTGGACGACCGCGGGTAGAGCCCTCATTTATTCCGGGTGTGATTGACGACATGCTAAAAGTACCAGATGGGCAAAGTATTGCGGCAATGCAGTGGTTAAGCAGTTTACTCGGACGCAAAGTGGGGCCATCAACAGGCACTAATTTAGTAGGTATGTTACACCTAGCTAATCAAATGCAAGAAGCTGGCGAGTCGGGCTCGATTGTCAGTTTAATTTGCGATAGCGGTGAGCGCTATTTAAATACCTATTATGATTTAAACTGGCAGCAAGCACATATTCCAATTGATTCTGAATATCAGAAATGGCTTTGTAGCTTAGTTTAAAGCATTTTTTTGCAATTATAATTTTAACTGTTCAAAATAAGCCGCTTATTGCGTCCTGAGAATAATAATGAACGATTCAATTTATACCATTATCCCGCCGATCGTGGCCATATTAGTTGCCATTTGGCGTAAAAGCGCGATTCAAGCGTTATTGGTGGGGTTAGTACTTACCTACTTTATGTCGTCTAGTTTTGCACCACTCACTAGTATTTCAGCGATGACAACGGGTGTAATTGATGTGGCAACATCCACCTATAACCAACGTATTATTATATTTAGTTTATTAATTGGCGCTGTGCTGGCATTAGTGAATGCCAGTGGTGGTGTAACCGGCTTTATACATGCCCTTAATAAAAAGCACTGGGTTGATAACGACAGAAAAGCGGCGATGGTTCCGACCTTGATTGGTTCATCGATTTTTACTGATACCAACTTAAGTATGTTTACCGCGGGCCTTGCATCACAAAGCATTTTTGATAAATACAAACTATCGCGAGCACGCCTTGCATTTATTCTCGATTCTACCTGTTCGCCTATCAGTATTTTACTGCTAATAAATGGTTGGGGTGCGTATATTTTAGGTTTGCTTGATGGCTATAACCTATCAGATGAAGTCGGTGTATTGATAAGTACGATTGGCTATAACTTTTACCCGATTATTGTGGTGTGTGTGGTTTACTATACCGCGCTCAGTGGCCGTGTATTTGGCCCGCTGAAAGACGCCAACAGCATGGTTGAATCAAAGTTCGAAAAGAGCGATACCAGAGGCAAAGCAAGTTACCTAGTGGTACCTATGATGGGCATTATTTTTATTACTTTAGGCTTACTTTATTACACTGGTGATGGCGACTTACGCCGTGGCAGTGGTTCGTTTTCAGTACTTTGGGCGGTTGTAACGAGCTACCTAATCTTAATTTTAATGCTATTAAAAGATAAGGTATTTTCTAGTAAAGAGCTGTTAACGCACAGTATTAAGGGCATTAAAAATTTGGTGCCAGCCGTGATGGTTTTAGTGCTTTCGTTTGCCTTCGGCGATGCAGTAAAAGCCTTTGGTACAGGCACCTATGTTAGTGGTTTGATGAGCTCTGAGGTGTCTCTACTTTGGATTGCGCCGCTACTGTTTATTACTGCTGGGATCATGGCATTTGCTACCGGTACTTCTTGGGGAACCTTTGCAATTTTATTCCCAATAGCCTTACCAATTGCGTTACAAACAGGCATTGAACCAGCGTTTTTACTCGCCGCGGTGCTTGGTGGGGGAGTATTTGGCGATCATGCTTCACCAATTTCAGACTCTACAATCGTCGCGTCAATCGCCAGTGGGTGCGATCATATTGAACACGTTAAAACACAGTTACCGTATTGTATGGCGATTGCTCTAGTGAGCTTAGTGCTTTACGTTGTGGTTGGCAGCGTTATTATTTAAGTGAATGAACAGGGCTGTGTTTAAATGCCACAGCCTTAAAAAACATGTAATGAAAAGTAGTAAAATAATTATTTTATTGTGCGTTGTTGTAACACTGTTGATCTTAGAGATTTTTATATATAGCAATAGCTTAGATATTGGGTTTGAGTTTGAAACTGTTACTGAAACTCAGGAAAGTTATAACAGTATTCAAAACGCTCCAGTGAAGCTTTTGACAAGTAATAGAACAAGTAACAACGATGATCAGGATACGAACAAAAATACGAGTAAAGTCCCATTGGAAGGAAATTGGTGCCACGCAAAAAAGCAACTGAGTGAAGAAGACTATCAATTGTATAAAAGTGAGTTAAACAATTGGTATGAAGTTATAGGAAAATCAAGACTAAACGAAAATCCTTCTGCTTATGCTGATGAAGATTGGTATCCACTCAATGCCTTAGTGGCGCCGTATGAACATTTAAATACTGAGGAATTATTATCTTTGGCGTTGAAGGATAATAAATGGGCTAAAGTGGCTTATGTACAACAGACAACTAATCCAAAATATCGGCAAGAAAAACTTGAAATAGCTAAAGAGTTACTTGTTGAAGGAATGTCATATTACGCTTTAAGTTATTTTGTAAGAGATGAGTTAGTAATAGCTAAAACTATATATAAACAAACTAAATCGAGAGATAAAGCCAAACATCACATTGAAAATGCGTTAGCATTTGTGTTGTGGGGGTTAGAAAACGTAAATGAAAGTGGGCTAATTGCTTTTGGGGCGATTACTTCAAAGGAACCGTTCTTATCGTTTATCAATTTGGACGAGCACAATCGTGAGCATAATGAAAACATACGATTAAAATTATCAAAGATTAAGGAGTTGGTGTCTTTTCAAAGAGAGTCCAAAGGGATAGACGTTCAGCAGCCACCAAACGTTGCAGTTAAAGAATTTGAGTTTAATGTCGCAATTATGAAAAAGATTTCCCCTGAAGAGTTTAAAAAAGTTGAACAGTTTAATGTATCAGATGAGTTTTCATTCAACAAACTTAGTTGTTTAGAGAGAAATTTGTCAACATTGGCTGAGACAGCACCCATTATTTGAGTGTATGTTGTTTAACTAGTTGAAAGAAAAGTGTTGTTGATTATTTTATTGATGGTATGCCATTGTTTTATAAATCGATGCTTATTTAGATGGCTGTACCTGAGGCTTGACAATGGTTTTAGTGAATTGAACATAACAATAACAAGGATGCGATATGCAACACGAAAAAATTAATTATCTTGAGTTTCCAGCCAGCGATTTAGCTAAAGTAAAAGGCTTCTTTGAAACAGTGTTTGCTTTTGAATTTACCGATTATGGCCCGGAGTATACGGCGTTTAATAACGCAGGTATTGATGGCGGCTTTTACTACTCAAAGAATGTGATGGCAACAACTAAGGGCTCTGCACTGGTGGTGTTTTACAGTGAAAATTTAGCTGAAACACAAGATAAAATTATCGCTGCTGGTGGTAAAGTGGTGGTTGAAACGTTTGAATTTCCAGGTGGTAAACGTTTTCACTTTAGTGACCCCTGTGGCAATGAGTTTGCTGTGTGGAGTGATAAATAAAAACAAGCATTTGTTGCAAAAGGGCATGCAATAAGTAGCATGCCTTCTTTTATTGAGTATTGGATTATGGATGTGCTGCAGCACCACCGAATTCATTTGCTAGGTGATTAATAATTGCCACTGGATCGGTAATTGTGCGTTTGTCTTTTAAAATAAGCACTGGCAACCACTGATTATCTTCACCCAATAATTCAACCACTTGCTCTCTTGGTTTAGCAAAATCAATACGGCGAATATCCACATGCTCTTGCCAATGCAGGTTAAATTGCAATGCACCCTCGATCATGGCGCAATGAGAGCATACCCACATCTTTCCTGGTCCATCTTCAAATGGCATGTTTAAAATAAATAAAATTGGTTTCATTGTTTATTCCATTCAATCTGAGTGTTTATAACCATTCAAGGTTTTTGTAAGGGGAGTGTTTAAGTGCTTGCAAGCGGGTAGCCAGCGAGCCTACATGCACTTCTAATTGATGACCATCTGGGTCTAAAAAGTACAGAGAATCGCCTTCGCTTTTGTTGTTTTTCCAAAGGGGAATATTGTGCTGCGCTATTCGTGTTTTAAAGGCGTCAAAGTCAGCTTTAGCGATATCAAACGCGATATGTGAATAATCAGCTTGAGTTGACGGTTTATCAACATTCAGGCAAAACCATAAATCACCAACAGACAAATAGGCGCCGTTCAGCCATTTAACATGGCCTTTAAAACCGAGGATGTCGATATAAAACGCTAGGGAGCGAGGTAAATCGCTCACCGCAATAGTAATATGATTGAGCCCTAAAATCATTGTTGGCCAACCCGTAATTGGTTTTTTATCAAGTCGTTACTATAACAAAATGATTACTGGCTAACCTCTGTTTTTTCATCGAGCAATCCTGAGTTTGACGTTAAGTCTTCGCCTAAATAGCCGGCTAATAAATTCATCATGGTTTTTGGATTATCGCCTTTAGCAATATGCATTATTCCATCACGCACTAAGCACATATGGTGTTTTATTTCTTCTGCGCGCTCACCAAGTTTGTTCGCAAAAGGTCCTGTAATGCCATTGGCAATCAGTGCACCATACAGGGTCGTTAATAGCGCAACAGACATTTGTGGGCCGATGGTTTTTGGGTCATCCATGGCGATTAGCATGGCAACTAAGCCAATTAATGTGCCTATCATACCCATAGCGGGGGCAAGTTCAGTAAAGCTATTCATCACTTTAATGGCATCGTTATTGTTCTGTCGCGTATGTAAAATATCGCGATTCATTGTAAACTCAATGGCTTCAGGGCTGTGGCCATCCACTAATAAATTAATTGCTTTGGCCATAAATGGGTCGTTAATGGGTTTTTCTTCTAAGCCCAAAAAGCCGCTTTTACGTGAAACCTCGGCCAGTTCTACCAATTCATCCATGGTACTAAATAAATCGGGCGTGGATTTACTAAACACCCATTTAATGTGTTTGATGGCAGCAACGAATTTGGATAAACGGTAACTTAGCATCACCGCACCTAAGGTGCCGCCAAGCACAATACAAATGGATGATAAATTCGCGTAAGCTTCAGGTGCAGCGCCGCTGGCAAAAATACCAAATATCAGTGCCAAAATAATAGTTGATAGGCCAAAGCCACTTGCTGAATCCATAGAAACTCCTAAAAAGAGTGAGAAGGTTGAAGTTCGAAGGCATTGCCTTGTGAAATTGCGATTTCAACGCGGCGATTTTTAGCTCTGTTTTGCTGCGATGTATTTGGTAGCAAGGGCTTTGTGTCAGCATAAGCTGCAATATGCATACGGTGACTCTCCAGTTGGTTTGTACCAAGTAAAGTTTGCAGCACCGCATTAGCGCGTTTTGAAGATAATTCCCAATTGTTGCCATGCAGCTCGTTACTTACCTGCAAATCATCACTGTGACCCGAAACCGAAATTTGCCCCGGAATACGTCCAAGTTGTTCGGCAATGGTTGTTAAAACAGGTTTGAATCGTGGCTGTAAAAAGCTGGAACCAGAGGGAAAACTACCACGCTCGTTTAATCGAATAATCAGTTGCTGTCCAAGCATTTCAAGTTCAATTAACTCGTTTTCAATCTCGCTTTTTAGTAAGTGTTCGAGTGTTTCTTTTAGTTTAAGATTGATTTTAGATGCTTCATTCTCCGCTTTTTGCGTTTGTAAATTACGCTGTTCACTGTCAGTTGTGAGCTGTTTTACAGACTCAATGGGGGTAGGTTTTGGTTCTCCTGGTGAAAACTCAGTGGCGATAACTGATGTACCTTTTGGTATGTCTTCTAATATCACATCAGATTGCACACCAAAGGCTTTTTTCATTGAACCTGCAATGTGTTTAAACTTTTCAACATCCATTACGGAATAAGATAACAGCAAAACAAAAAAACACATGAGCAGTGACATTAAATCGGCAAACGTCGTCATCCAATTCGGCGCACCTTTAGCTTTTTCATCAATAAAGTCGTGATTTTCCATGATGATACTTCTGCTTTTGTTAACTATCAGATTGCCAGATATTGGTGTGCTCTGAACGGAATCGTTTGGCAATAACATAGCAGCTTGGCAGCACTAAATAGAGCACACTCAGCAGCATGCTTGCGAGAATAGGCCCAGTTTGGGTTGCGGCATAATCATAGTTATTAAGCAAAAACATCCCATAAAGGTAAGGCATTAAAACCAGTGCCACACTGCTTAAAATAAGTGATTTGAGCTTGGCTGTTTTACTTAAATAGTGAATAGCAAGAAGTGAAGCTGATGCTAGGATCAGTGCTGGTAGGTGAATAAACAGTCCAATAAACTGCCAAATACCTTCATTGGTACTTTTCATAATGTATTCGGGTGTGCCTGACCAAAATGCACCTTCCAACAGGGCGAGGTGAATATTGCCATTTAAAAGTGATTGCCAAAATCCGTCACTAAAGCCATCAACGTTATCCATGCTGCTTAGCCACATTACTAGTAGGGCTATAATGGTAAAAACACTAAGTCCGATACTAAAGATAAAGGCTTTAATAACATGTGCATTCGTTAACAGGCGATTAAAGGCGGCCTTGCCACTAAGGTAGGTTTGCAGCCAAAACCAGCGGTTAGCAATAGAAAGGTTTTGTTCTTTTAGTACAAAATACTCTTCATATAAATCGCCTAACAACGCATCTTGATGGTGCTTCGGGGTGAAACGCTCGATTAACCATGCAGCGAATTTTGGCGGGGTAGAGTTATTATTAGCCATGATACTTACCGTTTATACTTCAAAAGGTTGATTTGGAACGTTTTGCCAAAGGGTATCCATGGCGTCTTTTGCCCGCTGTAACGCATTTAATCCATCATTGGTCACTTTAAAAAAACGTTTTGGACGACCGCCGCGTTCGGGGGTTGCTTCCCCTAGTTTTGATGACACTAAGCCTTTCTTTTCAAGACGTTCAAGGGTGGCGTAAAGTGCGCCTAGGGCAACCGTGCGTGCAATTTGTTGGTCTAACAGTTGGCGAATAGCTGCGCCATACGCGTTATCTTTTAGCTGCAATAAAGCGAGCAATACCATTTGCTCAAACTCACCTAAAAATTTATCACTTTTACCCACAAACCACCTATAAAAGCCATTAATGCTTAATTTACTACAAAATAGGTTTTTAAAATAAAAGATGCAAATAGTTTTTACTATTTTGTAGTAAAAACTGAAAAATGAGTAAAAGGTATTAGCTAGCTATCAATGAAATAACGAGCAGTAAAAATAAAAAACAGGTGCAATGCACCTGTTAAAGGGAGGGGTGTTTAATATTATTTATTAACCAAGTTGCGCCATAATGGTTGATAATTTATCGGTAAATTCGCTGTTAGTGATTTGGCCTTTTTCTACATCAAAGTTATCGAAAAAGCTTGGTAGTGAAAAACTGCCTTTAACATCCATCGCAAAGAAACCAGCGGAACCTGTTGCTGCACCTAAGACACTTTGCGCACCACCTGGACCCGGTGATGTTGCCATTAATACCACAGGTTTATCTTGGTAAACTTTCATATTAATGCGAGATGTCCAATCGAATAAGTTTTTGTAAGCCGCTGTGTAAGAGCCGTTATGCTCAGCAAATGAAATTACAACCGCATCTGCATCACCGATTTTTTTGTAAAAGGTTTGTGCTTGCTCGGGAATACCGCCTTGTTGTTCACGATCTTGGCTGTAAATTGGCATCTCAAAGTCGTTTAAATCTAAAATTTCAACGTCTGCATTCACTAATGATGCTGCGTATTGTACTAATTGCTTGTTAATAGACTGACTGTTGTTTGTTGCTGCAAATGCTAAAAGTTTCATAATGCTCTCCGACACGAATTCTAAATAAGTAGTTACCTTGACTTGTTGAATATAAGGTTATATTAATTCCTTAACGACATTAATATCTCTAAAATTAAAATACTGTTTCCATATGGCTAATAATATATTTGATGGTATTCCCATCTTTGTGCAAGTAGTAAAACTCGGTGGTTTTGGCGCAGCGGCCGAAGCAATGAATCATTCTAACTCTCATGTCAGTAAAGTCATTAGTAAGTTAGAAGAACGTGTTGGCGTTCGTTTACTAAATCGTACAACGCGCTCAATTTCACTTACGCCAGAGGGACAAGTGTTTTTTAATCACTGTGAACAATTGGTTAATGATACTGAGCAAGCATTACAATCGATCTCGCCAAGTGATGAAAAACCCAAAGGAAGCTTAAAGGTGAGTTGCCCACTCGGCTTAAGTAAGGGGCTGTTACAACCTGCATTGTCGGAGTATTTATCGCTTTATCCCAATGTCAGTTTGGAATGGAACATTAGCGATGAAAAAGTCGACCTAATAAACGAAGGTTACGATTTAGCCATTCGTGCTACACCAGCACTTGATGACTCAACCTTAATTTGTAAACGACTGACCAGTGTGCCGACCTATACCGTTATTAGTAAAAAATATATTGAACGGTATGGTAAACCCCATCATCCACGGGAACTTTCTAATCATCATTGCATTTGCTATAGCAACTTGAAAAAGGCTGATAAATGGGAGTTTATTGATAAAAATGGCAGTGAATTTACAGTGCCCGTAAAAGAACGCATTCGCTGCAATAACGGCCATATGGAATTAGCAATGGCGTTAGATGGCCATGGCATTGTTCGGTTACCTGAGTTCTTTTTAGCTGAGGCATTAGAAAACAAGGATATTGAAGTACTATTTGCAGATTTTCCTGCAAAAGAAGTGCATGTCTACGCGGTTTATCCTAGCCGAAAACACTTATCGCCCAAGGTAAGAAAGTTCGTTGAGTTATTGCAAAACAAGCTGACATAAACGCTTTTTTGATATGGAATAACAAGCGCTTAATAAAGCTGTTCCTTTTTTGCTTGAGATGCGTTTTACTGGGTGTAAATTAGTCAAAATTGTGTAAAGGAGAATACAGTATGAAATGGCATTGGATGATGGCGAGTGTGGTAGGACTGTCGTTGACTGGGTGCTTCTCAGAAAAACCAACACAAAGCGATGCTACTACTAAACCGCTTGCTGTAACTGCGGCTGATAAAATCTATTTCGGTGGTGATATATTAACACTGGACGGTGATGCGCCTGAATATGTAGAAGCAATTGCTACCCTTGGTGAAAAGATTATTTATGTCGGCGACAAACAAAGCGCCCTGTCCCATAAATTTGGTAAAACAGAGTTAGTTGATTTAAAGGGTAAAGCACTCTTACCTGGCTTTGTTGACCCACACAGCCATGTATATGGTGTGGGCTTACAAGCAGTCGTTGCCAATGTTTTACCGCCACCTGACGGTAATGCGAATACTGTTGATAGCATTGTTGAAATCCTAAAAGCTGCTGACCAAGATGAGACACAGCGTTTATTTATTGAAAAAACAGGCTGGATTTTGGGTTTTGGTTATGACGATGCCGAGCTTGACCGCTACCCAACTAAAGACGACCTTGATAAGGTGAGTACAGAAAAACCAGTACTTATTGTGCATACTTCCGGCCATTTAAGTGTGGCAAATAGCAAAGCACTAGAATTAAGCGGCATTAATGCAGATTCAAAAAACCCAGCAGGCGGTGTTATTCGTCGTATCGAAGGCAGCCAAGAACCAAATGGTGTGCTTGAAGAAAATGCCCATTTTGCGGTGTTATTTGGGCTTAATAAATTAATTGATCAAACCTTGCAAGATACGATGCTTGAGGCTGCGCAAAAGATGTATGCCAAATTCGGATATACAACGGCACAAGAAGGGCGTGCAACGACCGATGGTTATGAAGCGCTCAAGCGTGCATCTACTAAAGGTGAATTACTGATTGATGTGGTCGCCTACGCTGATATGGTATCGAGCAGTGACTTTATGAATTCACCTTATCATGGGCCGACTTATACTAATCATTTTCGTATTGGTGGTGTCAAACTGAACTTTGATGGTTCACCACAGGGCAAAACGGCATGGCTGACTGAGCCGTATTTTCATCCCCCTCATGGCCAGGATAAAGAGTATGCAGGTTATTCAACATTTAAAGATGAGACAGCCTACAATTATGTTGAAACTGCATTTAAAAACGATTGGCAGGTATTAACCCATGCCAATGGTGATGCGGCAATTGAGCAATTTATCACTGCGGTAGAAAAGGCGAATACAAAACTTGGCAAGAAAGATAGACGCCCAGTGCTTATTCACGGCCAAACCATTCGCCAAGATCAAATTGCACGATTAAAAGATGCGGGGATCTTCCCGGCGCTTTTCCCTATGCATACCTTTTATTGGGGAGATTGGCACCGAGATTCGGTGCTAGGTGAACCACGTGCCGATTTTATCTCACCAACCAAAGCCATGCTTGATGCGGGACTGATTTTCAGCAGTCATCATGACGCGCCAGTGGCATTGCCAAGCTCTTTTAGAGTGCTTGATGCAACGGTTAATCGCACCACGCGCACAAATAAAGTGCTTGGACCTGAGCAGCGCGTTGATGCCTATACAGGTTTAAAGTCAATGACGCTATGGCCTGCCTATCAACATTTTGAAGAAAATATTAAAGGCAGTTTGAAAGTGGGTAAACAAGCGGATTTGATTATTTTGAATAAAAACCCATTAAAAGTAGCGCCTGAAACATTAAAAGATTTATACGTAGAGCAAACAATTAGTCGAGGAAAAACAGTTTATTCCCGTTAAATTGTGGGAAAATGCATAATAAATGTTTCTACAAGAAAATAGGGATCGATTGTGATCCCTATTTTTATTTCATCTAATCGTTTAATAGCCCTACTAACTGGTTGTGCCTAAGCTTTTTAGAAACTGTAAACTTTGGCGCTCAGCATTTGTGGGGTGATATGGGGTTTTATTTAAACTATCAACTGGAAACTCACTAATCGTGAACGATTTTATTTCGCTATGGCCAAAAACACTTGGCTCTCCAGGTGCGGGTGACATTAATTCAATGACAAAACCATGCAGATGCATAGGTTGATCAGTGGCTTTCAACACTGACCAATGAGCATCTAATGCAATAGTTTGGCTGCCAGTTTCTAAGCGTTCTCGCGAGACTAAATGCGCAATGGGTTGCTCACCGATATACAAGTTGGCCCTAATGCGGTACATACCTGCTTTGTAAACTTTTAGCTTGGCGGGAATGGTCATTTTATCCCTGTTAGGCCAAGCGTTATCAAACCCCATCAACACAGCGCTCGGATTCATATATTGTAAGTGCGCAACAATCGGTACTTGCTCCGCATTAATTTGTGCCTCAGCTAAGATTTGCAAATTTCTCGGGTAATCTTCGCGGGCCGAAAATGAAAAGTCATAGCTCTGTTTAGCATTATTAATTCGTTGTGATGCCAACACTTTTTTGCTGTCGACGTCCATTAAACTTAATGTCACCGCGCCGATATTTTCGCCTTCAATACGCACAACTATTGGCTCTGGGTATACAAAGCGATATTTACTTAAACTTAATACCAAGTCAGCGCCATCGTTGTTAATAGGTACGGCGACAGGGTTAAACTTGTTGGGTTCTAGCCGGTCTGTATCAAGCGAAGTAAGTGGTTGCGAATAAGGAGGAAAATTCAGTGCGGCAGCATATTGGTGGGATACCTGTTTTGCCGCAGATTTAATGGATTCATCAAAGTGCTTTTTTGCTTGTGCAATCGTCAAATTTTGTTGGGTAACGTTTGAAGCTTTTGGTTGAACAGCTGGTGTTATAACAGATGCTTTTGCCGGTAATGTTTTAAATGTATTAGGTTGTGCAACGCTTTTATCAGAGAAAAACAGCCATATTAAAAGACCGAATACCGTAGTAAGTGCAAGTGCAATAATAGGTTTTTTCATAAAATATCACATCTAGAAATAGCCCTGCCAACCGCAAGTTAACAGGGCCCAGGGGTTAGGGAATCGCGTTATAAATTAATTCTGATGCGCTTAGCTGATCGGATTGATTAACAAGGCGATACTCTTTTTTCCAAAACCACGCGCCGGTTGTTTTTTCATAGCTATCAAATGACACTGTATTTGCAGCAATCCCAACACGATTAATCGCAACAGTTACATCACCACGATGTCTGCCATCACGAATATTATTATGACTGTAATTGTCAGACATTAACATTGGATAGTGATAAGGCATAAAACCAGATACAGCGTCGTTTTGAGTTTTGATTCGGCCGTTTGTGTCAACATCTGTACTGCAGCTACCATAAGCTGCAACACTACTTGCACCACATGCGGAATGAGTGGCTACAACGCCATCATCATTGCCACGAATAAATAACGAAGTTGCGCCAAAAAAGTCATCACCATCGGCAACAAAGCGTAAGCGGGGGGCTCTGCTATCGGGCATAGGCGCAAGGTTACGTGCGTTGTTTACTTTTAAGTCGTGTAATACACCCACTGCCTCATTAATATTGCTGCCTAGCCACCACTCGAGCGCAGCATCAACAAGTGGGTTCCAAGAGGCTGCCCCTGATAATGCACTGACAGCAATATCTGCCAACTCACTACCACCACCGGCGCCAGCTATATCAAAGGTTGCAACAATATTCAACGGCTTTAATCCGGCATTTTGCAACCAATTTGCTTGGTTGTCGATAATATAACGAGCAACTAAGTCTCCAGTTGAGTGGGTGACAAAAACGCAGCCTGCGTCACATAACCCTGATTGGGAAAATTGTTTTAGTTTGGGCCAAACCCAATCTGATGCAATTTTACCTTCAACACGTTCATAAGACGGCCAGTCTATACGTTCATCTGCCAGTTGATCCCAGTAAGATGACCAATAGTTAGCACCATCAGCTGTCACATCAGTGCCTGCTGCATTAAGTAATTGTGCGGGTTGAAATCCATGGATCAGGATTGTTTTATATTCTTTACTTGCTGCTGCAAAGCTTGTTGAAAGCGCTGCTGCGCATGCAAAGATACTGCTTAACGTGATACTGCTTTTATTTTTATTCATATCAACTTCCAAGCTAATTGTTGTCATTGTGTGTTTTTCTGGGTTGTCAGACCTCAGAGGTCAACTCAGTATTGTTACTAAAAATTAACAATTCAATGTTTTTTGTCCAAAAAGTGGTTTAAAAAACAGCAGTAAGCACAGTCGAAGGTGATTTTAGAGTAATTATTTCAATTATTTCATTGAGATGTATTTTGCTGTTTATTTGTTAATAGATGTAAATGAGTTGTGTTTTGTTGATGATTTAGTATGGGGTAGTGAACATAAAAAATGCTCGAACCTAGCTTTAAACGTATTGCAGATGATAAAACCGAGCATGTATTACATTTAGTAACAATCTAGCTCTTTTAATATTTCATAAGCACTTATATATTTATTTGCATAAGCACTTATGTATTATTTTGAGGCAACAAATGAAACGAACATTAGGCACGACACTTAGACACCTTATAGAACTGTTAGATGGTTCGGTAGAGCAGGTCTACCGTGACTTTGAACTAGATTATAAGCCGCGTTTCACACCTATTATGCGCATGCTTGCAAAAAATGAACTTGCTTCGGTAAGTGAGCTAGCAAAAGAAGTGGGTATAACGCAGCCAGCAGCTACACAAACGGTACAAGCAATGGCAAAAAAGGGCCTTGTAACTATATCTGTGAGCAAAAAAGACAGTCGGCAAAAGCAAATAAGCTTATCGACAAAGGGCCAGTCGATGATGACGCAGCTTGAAAAGTGTTGGCGAGCAACGGCCATTGCTGCTGAATCACTCGACAATGAACTACAAATACCACTGAGTGTTATTGCTGAACAAGCGATTGAAGCATTAGAAAGGCACTCATTCCTAGAACGAATAAAACAAGCACATCAAAAACTAAAGTAACCAAGGGGAACACTATGGAACGCACAATCAATTATGCAAGAAAACCGGGCTTTTTAGCCTCATTACTACTATCGTTACTGACTTTTAGCGGTGTAGCCAAAGCACAATCAGATGCTGAAGCAGCAGAAATAAATTGCGCATCACACCAAGTGCAGCAGAACGTATTAGATGCATTGCAACAGCAGCTAACGAATGGGTATATTTTTCCTAAAAAGGCTGAGCAATTCGCGATTCATATAAAGGCGCAGCAAGCACAAAAGGCATTTGCAAAAATCAATGATTGCGATAGTTTCGCAAATATTATTAATGAGCAATTGATGAAAATTACGGATGATAAACATTTACATGTTGTGTATAGCCCACATCCGATCCCAGATGAAACACCAGAATCTAAAGCTGCATTTGCCGCGCATGAAGCTGAATTTATGAAGTCGCTAAATTATGGTTTTGAAAAAGTACAGCGTTTACCGTTTAATATTGGTTATATCAACTTGTTGTTATTTGCTGAAACAGCCCAAGGCGGGCCTCAACTTGCGTCAGCCATGAATTTACTTAGCTATACTAATGCGCTTATTCTTGATTTAAGAGAAAGTCGCGGTGGCGAACCGGCTATGGTGGATTTAATTACCAGCTACTTTATGGACGAGCGTACTAATACCAGCGATATTTATTACCGTAAAGAAGACCGTCTGGAAAAACGTTTTACTGTCAACCAAGTGAGTGGTAAGCACTATGGACAACAGCGCCCCGTTTATATATTAACTAGTCAAGATACGTTTTCGGCAGCTGAGGATTTAGCCTACACGCTAAAGCATTTGAATCGTGCTGTCATTATTGGTGAAGTCACGGGGGGCGGCGCCCACCCAGGCGATATGATCAAGCTAACAAGTCACTTTGAAAGTTTTATACCAAATGGTCGTTCGATTAATCCAATTACAAAAACTAATTGGGAAGGTGTCGGTGTGCAACCAAATATCAAAACAGCTGCTGATAAGGCGCTTAATGCTGCGCAACAACACATATTAATGAAGTTAAAAGCTAACGAAACAAACCTTGCCCGTGCCGACAGAATGCAAAAGCGCATAGAGCGATTAGCGTTATAAGCAATGCTAAATAGTAAATAAAAAAGGCACTGAGTTTTAAACTCAGTGCCTTTTTTATAGGATGTACTTTTGTGCATCAGCAATTCTTTGTTTTCTGGTGCTATCTGTTTATTAGGTTATTTAACCACTAAACAAGTTTCGCCAAATTAGGTTCCTGCAACATGAGCCATAGTCATACTTGCAGGAAAGATCAGCCGCCATTTTCATTTCTTCACAATGTCGCTGCCCTTGAATTTTCTGCTCTTCTTTCGGTTTGACTAATGACAGTAATAAAAAGTTGTTGCCTAAATAGGTACGCTTAAGTAGTTTGAATAAAAACTCAGTTTTACATTTGCGCTAAATAAATTGTTTATTTTAGATATGACTGAGCAGTTATCTTCAATCGTTACAGGAGGTATACCTTGCTAGATATCGTGGCATTGTTCATCAAAACAAACCAATTTAAAACTTTTCATGAAGCTTCAGTTAAACTTAATATCCCATTGCCAACGTTACAAAGACGCATTAAAAAACTTGAAGACGATTTATCTCTAGCCCTGTTTTATCGTGAGCGAGGTAGTTTAAGGTTAACTGAGCCGGGTAAAAGTTTTTACGCGCATTGTTTGAATCATGTTGAAGATTTACAAAGTATTCTGTGTGATTTTAAGAATATTGGTGAAGATAAGGTAAGTACAATTAAACTGATTGCACCACAGAACTTTATTAAAAGTGTTTACTTCACAGGTTTGATAAGCCGATTCAATACCTTACACCCCAATATAAAGATACATATGCTACTGTCTGATGAGCGATTAGATTTAAAAGCCACCGAGTTCGATTTGGCTATTAGAATTGGCCAGCTCGAAAATTCGCAGTATATGTGTAAGGTGATAAATCAGATGCATTTTGTCATGGCATGCTCATCCACTCTTATTGAGAAATATGGCAAGCCTGCAAACTTTGATGACCTGGCTCATTTTCCACATATTTGTTGCTCACCTTTTGAGAATTGGGGTTTTATCACGCTCACAGGTGAACGCCATGTGTTCCAACCTCATCCAGATTTTGTCTCAAATGACATTGAAATGTGCGCATTAGCTGCAGTTGAAGGGCGCGGAATTTATTACGGTCCCGCTTATTGTGTAAAGCCATTCTTAAACACTAATCGTCTCATAAATGTCCTTGACGATGTTAAGCCTATTAAGCGTGACATTAATTTAATTTGGCCTGATAAATTAATCCCTAAAAGTACGCGTTATTTAATTGATTTTTTGACCTGTTCTTTGAGTGGCATAGATATTTAACGTCGTCAGCCAGGTTTGATTTGCCAACCAAAAAGCTAAATTACAACTAACATTTTTGAAAATTTAACTTTCATTGATGCCTCTATTAATCTGCTTTAGCCATTTTTACTATTCCAAACAGTCCATTATTTCTGATGTTTATAAATACATGGACTGAATTTATATATGACTAAAAAGGAAGTAGTAAATGAAAAAATTATTCGCGTTAATGCTCATTGGCCAAGCAGGTCTTACCCATGCAAACTCTTCGGTTATTTATCTCGATCAAATTCAATATGAAGCGCTAGGCGAAGGTGTTTGCTCTGCTCAAAATAGGCTGATCACCAAAAGTGAAGCTGAGATTTACCGAAATGATATTGTTAAAAAAATGGGTAAATGGCAAATCACAGGTCTTGATGATGGTTGGGTAATTATGGGGCCGGGATATTCAGGTGAAATTAAACGCGGTACAGCGTCAAACTCATGGTGTTACCCGAAAAATCCGATGACTGAAATCCCAACATTAAGCGCTATTAATGTTACTCCGGGCAGCCAAAGTCAAATTGAATGGCAATTGGTAAACCAAAAAGAAGCTTTTATTAAGCCGCTTTCCTATCTTGCTCATTATATGGGTTTTGCTTGGGTGGGAGGTAATCGTTCTAGTTATGTTGGTGAGGATATGGAGGTTACGCGGGCAGGTGATGGCTGGAATATCCGAGGTTATAATGGGGGCAGTTGTTCTGGTTATCGCTGTGGTGAGAAAAGTACCATTAATGTATCTAACTTCGAATACGTAATGGATACCGATTCTTATAAGATTACTGGTGATGTGATTGCGACTGAGAAAGAGTTAATTAGAACGGTCTCTGTGCCAGCAATTAACAATACTTCAGCAGATCAGATGTCGGTTGTAACCATAGAGTACGATACGTCAACAAATTGGTCTAAGACCAACGACTATAGCATTTCTGAATCGGTGACATTATCAAATACTTGGAAATCACCATCGGTGACAGGGGGATCGGATACTTCGCTGTCGGTCACAATCTCGGCAAACCAAGCTTGGGGTGAAAGTAATGGTGGTTCTGAGAGCGAACGTGTTGTTGTGCAGGCGCGTACGAATGTGCCACCATTCACACGTTTAAATGCCAAAGTAGATCTCTTTAAGTCTTCTATCTCATATCCCTATGAATTTGATACTGACATTACCTATGACCTAACAATTAATGGGTTTATGCGATGGAGTGGCAATGGTTTATTAACGCACCCTGATAACCGTCCAAATGAAACAGCTAACTTTGTTATTGGTCGATGGGCAGGGCAAGAGAAAAGTATCCCTTATCAGTGGGAGCACCGAAATATTCCAGGAGAAAACAAAAAGTGGGATTGGCCTTGGATGATAGAACAAACAAGTTTAACAACCATGCAATACTGGTTAAGCCGTGTATTAAGACCAAAGAAAACCACACTAACAGGGCACTTCTATGCGCAAAGCCAATTTGCCGGTAATGTTTACTTTGGAGACGAGGCACCTCTTAATAATGGCGCACGTACTTTTAATACATCGCGTGCTTACGATGCTCGCACCCATCAGGCACTTTTAAAGCAGCAACTAGAAGAAGCAGGCTTTACAAATGTGGTGGTTAAAATTGAAATGAAAGACATTTAATCAAAAGGTCTTTGGGAGTGGTGTTGTTAAGTTTTATTTATTAAGAATAAATTAAATCCATCCCCGAATAATACTTTTGAAAACTCTTAAATAAAAAGGCACTCAGTTTTAAACTCAGTGCCTTTTTAATAACGTATACTTTTGTGCATAAGCAATTCCTTGTTTTCTTGGGTTATCTCTTTATTTGGTTATTTAAACACTAGGTAAGTAGCGCCAATTAATGTTCCAGTTACAAGTGCCATTGTCATACCTGCCGTAATCAGGCTTGCTACAACAAAAGTGGTTAAACCCGCTGTAAATAATAAATCAAATGCGTTTGAAGTGTTCATATCTCTATTCCTATTGTGTGTTAAGTAAAGCATTTTTCGCTTAGGTTATTTATTAAGTCGAAGCAAGGCTTAAAAAGGTTTAAAAAAGAAACAAAAAATTTTGAATTTGTTACATTGAACTGTGAAATGACGATATTTAAACACTGATAAAACAATGGCTTAAATTTTAATATAACAAAAAGTTTTTTGCGCTAAGTTAGCAAAGATTGAAATTAGCTAGATAGTTGAGTTAGAGAGTTTTGTTTTTTTAGCGATGAGCGAGTATTGGAATTTAGTTAGAAATGCGTACCGTTTTAGAAAAGCTGAGCAGCTGATTTATTCAGCTGCTCAAAACGTCTTAATTTAAACCAAGTTCTAACTTATCATTGAATAGAGGATCGTTAGTTTTGACTGATGTCGCTTTACTGCTAGTACGATCTTTTATAGGAATATAATCCTCAGGTAATTGAACAGGCCTTTCATTGGATCTAGTAAACTCAGTTACGCGCTGTGAAATATCCCAGTAAATATGCTCATTTGCGGGTATTTCATTGTCAGGATCTAAGTACGAGCGTTGAAAATCCATGTAATAATGCGTTTTTTGCAATACAACATGCTGATTGTCTGGCTGAGCCGTTAATTGTACATTTTGCCAACGGCGTTCAATATACAAAATACATTCACTATTAGCATTTGTTTCCCAGCTTTCTGAATGACAATGAGCGACATTACCAACGATATCTTCATTGCCTCGGTAACGCCTTAAAACAAGCTCATTATCAATAATACGCCAAAGGCCAACGGATTCAAATATAGCGTAATCTTCAATCTCTCCTGAAGCTGCTGCCGCCCATTGGTAGACATAAAAATAGGATAACGAGCCATCTTCTCTTAATTCATACCATCCGACATTTAACGGGTCTAAGTCTTGAGATTTATTCTCGGAGATATATACCCCAGGTACATTCTCATTAGTCCAAGTTAATGAAGTATCTATTTCATATATTTTACCGATTTCAGGTGACACTTTATTCGATTCAATTACCTCTTGAGTGAATGTCATAACCTTAGCTTGCGCTTCACCTTTATCCTGTAATTTAGCAATTTTAACGTTAAGTTTGTCAGTTGCTAGTTCAAGTTCACCATCATTATTGATAGACCACTCAGTATTTTGCAGCTCGGTATTAAAATCTTTATCAATAACAGATTCGATTGTTGCAGTTTTGCTCGACTCAGCATTAAAGCGAACCTTTGCAGCAGTCATTTCAATTGCTACCGGTGAAGGATCATTTGGAGAGTTATAATGCAGTGGCAAATTTGGCAAAGACATACTAATTATGTAGTCTTTACTTGGTTTTATTGGCGTTAAAACCTCGTTGGTTAGTTTCTTATTTTGAGATAAGGTACTGAAGAATGTTTCTGTTATTTCGTTATTGGTTTCTATTACTTCTTTAGTGAAGATATCTTTGTATTCGATTACAAAACTAACACGCAAGATAGATCGATTATTATCTGTAAATACAGTAGTAATATTATAATTTTTAATGTAGCCAAATGCTTGTACTTGTTCATAAGAGTTTTTAGGATAGATATACTCAATATGATAGAAAATCGGTTCGTCAAACACTATATTTAGGCCTGAATCATTTTGAGTCCAAGTAATCGCGCTTTGTTCTTTTGCCTGTAATGTTATTAACGAACCAGTCCCATTCTCATTAAGTACCAGTTTTCCAAAACCTAAGTAGTAAGGTTTATTAAATTCTAGCTTAACACTTTTTCCAAACGCTTGATCAGTCACTAAAACGTCATGTTCAAGATCATTTAATAAATAACGGTCATAGTTATTGAAAGCATAAAATAGACTCGAAATGGCCTGCTTATTTGTAAAAAGCTGATAAGTATTTTCGAAATTGTCTGGCACAAGTTCAGTTGGTAAATCAATAATATTATCAATCAAATACTTATTCATTGCAGCATAGGTTTTAACGATACCGAAATTTAAGTTATTTAGTGCTAATTGGTATTGTTCAACATTGGCTAAAGCTTGATTACTGTTTTGCTGCACCATTAACGCTGCAACTACGGTACTAAAATGGCTAAGTTTTAAACCAATATGTTCATCAGTTGATAATTTGTTTTCGTGACTTTCTGCAAGTTCAACAACATCATCTATGTTTCCAAGTTCAGAAACTAATTTGATCACACTATTGGTGCTGGAACCTGTTGCTGATAATGTTAATAGTTTGTCTTGGTAGTCATCATCAACATTAATGTTGAGTTGATAACTGCCCACTTCATTGGATTGGGTAGTAAATTGCAGATCACCTAATTGCGCCGTAATATTAGCATTTGCGATTGCCTTACCTGTTGTGATTTCACCAGAGAGGGTAAAGCTGGCAATGATATTTGGTTCGATGGTGAGTGTTATACTTTCAGATGTTTGTGCGCCATCATCATCGGCAACCGTTACCTTAAACGTTAATTCTGTTTTTTCTACAATCGATGGCGCAGAAAATGTCAGCTGATTGCCGGTTGTATTTGATAATTCAACATTAATACCGCTGGTTTGTTGCCATTGGTATGACTGAATTGTGCCATCTGTGTCGGAAGCTGAAGCTGAAATGATGACTTCGGACTTTTCTATAACGGTCTGATTTGTAAGTGATACGCTAGGAGCGATATTTTGAACAATGTTTTCGTTATTGGTGTTTGTGTTTTCTTTTGAGCTACTGCCACCGCCACAGCCAATTAAACTGAGTGCGCTTACAACAAGCAAACAAGATTTGTTGAAATGAATATCCATATAAATGTAATTGCTATTTTAAAAGGGAGGTAATCTTACTTACAAATTTTTTAACTTTGAAGTAAGAGCATTTAATAATATGTTGATTTTGTGATGAATTGTAAACACATAAATGTTCTCAATTTAATTTAGTTTGAACTTAATTCTTGTACAGATTTTCCTCTTACAACAAACAGTTTATCAAACTGGTCTTCATTGATAGTAACGTCTTGGCCTGTCAATAATTTTACAAGCTGGGGTGTGGTGTTGCTGTGCCCCACAATCACGGTATTGCCTTGTAATGTTTTGAGTTGCTTAACCAATGCTGTTAACTGACGCGGGTTATAATGGGTTACTACAATGTCTAATTCTTGACTGAGCGGTTTTACGGTTTCTAATGTGCGATTGTAGTTGGTGCTAAAAATATGCTTAATTTTATTATCTTTTAATATGCTAACAAGATGCTCTGCACGGGCTTGACCCGCTTGAGAAAGGTTCGGATTGATGCCATCGCGTTTCTCAGCGTGACGCAACAAAAATAGCGTGTCAGGTGTTGCGAGCACAGTTTGAGAAAACAATAAACCAACAATAAAAGCTAATAAGCGCATGATAAAAAAGCCTTTTACAACAGGTTGTGAAACAATTTCAGCCACTTTAACTGAGCTTTTTATAAAAGCAAAGGGCGATTTAGTTAAAAATCGCCTCATCGGCAGGGCAATATTGTTGCAAAAATTCATCATGGCTAGGCTGTGCTTCAGCGCATTTTTCAAGTGCACTTCTGCCTGCTGCAAGGCTTTTTGCCAGCGTTTCACTGTTAAGCGCATCTAAGGTTGGGTTGTAGCCATTGGGTATTACTCCCATCCCATCAAACACTGCATACCAGCTGGTGGGTTGGAATAGCTCTTCAACACCTGGGATCAATCCGCCGCTTTGTCTAAAAAACTCAATGCGCTCAGATAGGCTTGCTGGAACTTGTTTTTGTTGCCAATCACGCCAAAACGCTGAGTCGTCGCGTTTTGTGGTGCAGTAGTGCAGCACTAGAAAGTCGCGAATTTCTTGATAATCACCAATAATGCGGCGGTTAAACTCATTTTGTAATACCGCATTTGGCTTTTTGGTTGGAAACATGCGTACAAACAATGCCAGTGATTTAGACACTAAATGAATTGCAGTGGATTCAAGCGGCTCTAAAAACCCCTGTGCAAGACCAAGTGATAGGCAGTTTTTATTCCACACTTTATCGCGCACACCGGTAACAAACGGGATCACTCTTGGCTCAGTCAATGGCTCGCCATCCACATTATCAAGTAAGGTTTGAATAGCTTCTTCATCGGTGATGTATTTATCGCAAAATACATAACCATTACCTGTGCGGTGTTGCAGCGGAATATGCCAACTCCACCCCGCTTTTTGGCCGCGCGAAACGGTATAAGGTTTGGTATTACCTGTGAGTTTGGTTTGCACTGCAACTGCGCGGTTGCAGGGTAAATGCTCGGACCAATCTTGGTATTCGGTATTGAGTGCATTAGCAATCAGTAAGCCCTTAAAGCCTGTACAATCAATAAAAAAGTCGCCGCTTATTGTTTCGCCTGATTTTAATGTGACGGACGATATATTTCCGTCAATCGTTTTGCTAATTGATTCCACGTGGCCAACGGTGCGTTTTACACCAATATTTTCAGAGAATTTACGTAAGTATTGGCCTGCCAGCACCGCATCAAGGTGCAGCGCAAAGCGGGCGCCTGCAAGTGGCGTATTCATCGCTTGATGCGGTACAAAAAAACGATTCTTTTCAGATAATACCGCCTCTGGCGAATAAGCCATTAATGGGGTGTTGTCGCCTTCAGCTTTTTGTTTAAGCCAACATTGGTAAAAATCGTGACCATCAATCTTTTGGCCAACTTCCCCAAAGGGGTGAAAATAGCTGTGTGATTCTTGATACCAGTTTTCAAACTGAATGCCCCATTTAAAACTGGCTTGAGTGGCTTTTATAAACTCAACTAAATCGATGCCTAAGCTTTCAAGGGTATCAATGAGTGGTGGAATCGTGGCTTCACCGACACCAATAATATTGACTTCGTCTGATTCAATCAGCTCAACTTGGGTGTTGCTGTCTTTAAAAATATTGCCAAGCGTTGCTGCAGCAAGCCAACCTGCGGTGCCGCCACCGACAATAACAAACTTTTCAATGGGATTGTGTGTTAACTGCATACCGCTTCCTGTTGCTTGATTGGTTGATAGCCACAGTGCTTTTCTAAAAATTCGCTGTGGGTAGGCGCATTGTTTACTTGGCTTGAAACCATTTCGCGCATTTTAGTTAAATGTTCATTTAAGTAATTGAGCGGCATATTATCTGCGCTTGCTTGGTAGTTTTCGGGTAAAAAATTTAAACCGTGGTAAATAGCCAGCCAACTGTCAGGGCCAAACATTTCCCAAGGCAGACGTTTTAACTCGCCAGTTTTAGCAAAGGTTAGCATTTTCTCTTCGAGTGATGCCGGAATTGCCATATCGCGGTAATACTGCCACATAGGGCTGTCGCTGCGGCCGTTTAACTTATAGTGCAAAATAATAAAGTCACGTACACGCTCATATTCTTGTGCATTCACATCATTAAATTTAGCGACATTGTGTGTTGAGTAATGATTGCTCGTGAAAGTAAGCAAGAGTTTTTCGATTGCTGTTTCAACCAATGCAATGCTGGTGCTCTCTAATGGTTCTAAAAAGCCAGAGCTTAAACCAATGGCGACACAGTTGTTATGCCATGCAGATTTTCGCCGCCCAGGGGTAAAACTAAATTTACGTGGTGGCTGTAAAATGTCGCCATCGATTGATGCAAGCAAACTTTTTTCTGCTTCTTCATGGGAAAGGTATTTGCTGCTGTAAACGTAGCCATTGCCAACGCGATGCTGAAGCGGTATACGCCATTGCCAGCCGCCTTTTTTCGCAATAGCGAGGGTACGGGTGATGGGTTCAGACGTTGCGCTTGTTTGCACTGCGATAGCGCTGTCATTTAATAGCCAGTGGCTCCAATTTTCATATTCAACAGCTTGGTTTTCACCAATTAACAGCGCTTTAAAGCCTGAACAATCAATAAATAAATCTGCGGCGATGCTAGAGCCATCTTCAAAGTGTAATTGGCTAATACTGCCATCAGGGTGATTTTCGATGTTACTGATGGTGTTATCGATATGCTTAACGCCTTTATTGGTTGAATAATCAAACATCAGTTTTGCAAACAAGCTGGCATCAAAATGCAGTGCCCAATCAAAAATTTCTAACTGGTTTTGTGGTTTTATTTTTGGCGTCACAAATTTATTGTGTTTTGCCATTTGCACGCCAAGAGAATAATCAGTTAAATCGCTGTGTGTACCTGCTTGTTCGGCGCGTAACCAATAATGGTGAAATGGGGTGGTGGGTGTGCTTTGCCCGTAAATGCCGAATGGGTGAATAAAGCGCGAGTTTTCACCTGCCCAACCCTGAAATTCAATGCCAAGTTTGCAGCTGCCTTTGGTGGCTTTTAGTACGTCAATATCACTAAGACCTAAGTTTTGATAAAAGCGGCGCAAAGTTGGGATAGTGGCTTCACCGACACCTATGGTGCCAAGTTTACTTGATTCGATGAGGGTAATTTTACAGTGTTTTAGCGGGGCGTGATTAGCAAGGGCTGCAGCTGTCATCCAGCCAGACGTACCGCCGCCAACGATGACGATGGAATTTATTGTTTTTGTCGCTTCTGTCATGGTTCACACTCGTGCTTATACTTCAATACCAATTTGATTAAGTAACTTGATTAAGTAAATAGGCAATTAGTTAATCAAATGGGTATTTGCATTGTATCGTGATGAAACCAAAAGAAAAGACTGCCGCCAAATGACGGCAGTCTTGGGCAGAAAGTGTTAATTCAACCTAAATCCTAATAATTCTAAGGATTAAAATGTTGCCCTAACACCAAGGGTCCAACGCGATTCATACTCGTTACGGAACGCTTTTTGTGAAGAGAATTCAAGGTAAGTTTGTTGAACTTCTTCAGTTATGTTCGAACCGTGTAAGTAAATATCTAGATAATCAGTTGCGTGGTAGGTTGCACTGAAATCAAGTTGTGAATACGTATCTTGGTACAGTGATTGTCCGCCTACTGCACTTGAACCTTGTGTGATTAAGCGCGGGCTACGCGAGTTCCATGCTAAACGCGTTGAGAACTCTTCTTGCTCATACCAAAGCACAAAGTTGTATGTATCTTTTGACATACCAACGAATGGTAAATCGTCGCCATTTACGTCTTTGTTTTGTTGCGAGCTATCACTGTATGTGTAGTTAGCATCGATACCGAAGTTATTAAGAATTGCGATATCAGTGTAGTCGCTCATTGCAGCACGAATACCCACTTCTAGACCGCTTACATCACCACCTTTACCTTGTACTTGCGTACTGAAAGGCCATGGACCACGGCTGATACCATCATCATCTGGCTCATCAATCCAAACGGTACCGCTTTCTGTGAAGCTTTCAATTTCGATGCGGTAAAGTGATAAGAACATCATTGACGCTTCGCCATTATACCACTCAGCTGATAGTGAGTAGTTATCTGAACGCCATGGGTTAAGTGCCGGGTTACCTGTTAGGTTACCATTTACTACGCGTAAACAGTCACACTCACCGTTAATTGCTTTACCAACCGTTTTACCACCGCCCCAACTTGCAAGGTCAAGTGCTTGCATGTTTTTTGCGTATGCACCACGTACAATCACGTCTTCTGTTACATCAGCTGACACGTTTAATGATGGTAGGTAATCTGTATAGCTGCGCTCTGTTACTACGTCGCCAATATCTGGACCTAAACCTGAGTGAGGTAAGTTAGAACCCGCAAGGTTTTGCTTCACGTATAGGTCAGTTTCAACCACTTTAACACCAAAGTTACCGCGGATCATTTCCCACTCAAAGTTGGCTTGTGCAAAGTAGCTGAATTCGTTCAATTTGACATCGAAAGAAGCACCTGCGTTTTCAGTGCGCTGTACATTACCAAATGTGTCTAGGTGGAACTGACGTGGATCGCGGAAGTTACTCGGATCAATCGCCCACATTGTTGGAATGCCTTTTACACTACCGAAGTTAGAAATCTGGCTAACAGTGGTATGTGTATCAAGACGAGTAGGGTTAAGTAATGTGTAAGGCACCCAAGTACCCGCAGTTAAATCACCCACATCTTCTGTTAGGTATTCACCTGCTGCTGGGTTGCCTTCACAGGTATCAACAGTGTGATATTGGTCAACCGCTTTCCACTGTGCGATATCACAGCCATCACCAAATTCAGATGTGTATGTAAATTGGTCATGGTCCACTTTACGTTCCATAAAGCGCACACCAAAATCAACACTCGTGATGAATTCCATGTCGTCAAATTGATAGTTCCATTTCGTGCTGAATGTGTTGATTTCACCTTCGTCGTCTGTATTACCTTCAGACGAGAATGCACCAATGTGGTATGAATCTAAGCTGCCCATGTAATCAGCAACGCTCATTAAGCCTTGGCCGCCATTTACCAGTTGATCAAAACCACTAAATACTGGCGATTCACCACGTGCATCATAACGTAGTAGGAATGAATCATCTTCAATACCGCCTGGTGAGAATTGCGCGTAACAACCACCTTGGTCGCCCACAATGGTATCACCATCGCCACAGTATTCAGCCGGTGTAAACTGACCCGGGCCAGTTACACGAGTCCCTTGATCAATACTCAGTAAATCACCTTCACCATAGCCGTGACGCATGCTTGCATCCGCTTTAGCACGTGTAACACGAACTTGACCTGAAAGCGGGCCACCGTTATTAAAGTTAAGCTCTAAGTTTAAGTTAGTTGAGGTTTCGTAGTTGTTGTTAACCTGAGTGAAGGTTTGTAAACGCCATGGTTGTAAGTAAAAATCATTTACCGCACCCCATGCATTGCCATCTTCATCAGTAAACGTGTCGCCAGTCCAACCTGATTCTGTTGGGAATGCGTAATCGTTGAAAGAGTACCAACGGTTATTTTGTGATAAACCTTGACGCTCGTTAAAACGCTCTTGATCGGTATAGAATGCTTCGAAAACTAGCTCAAAACCTTCACCTAAATCCGCTTGGAAAGCAAATTGGAAACCTTGACGCTCACGTTTTTCTTGCTTATTGAAAGCTGCAAAACCTTGTGGTACTACGTGACGTACATCATTACCTTGTGGGTTTTGACCCCATGTAAAGTTGTTGTTTGCAGCCCCGATACCACCATTTTCAGAGGTATCGAAATAACCGTTGTAGTCTGTAGCTAGGGTTGCTTCTTGTGTTACCGCAGAGAATAAAACACCCCATTTATCAGCATTATAACTGATTAGGCCGTTTAGATTTGGATCTGTTTCATCACTAATAGAGCCCTGTGTCACATCTGCGCTTACGTTTGTTGTCCAACCTTCGCTCATATCGAATGGACGGCGGGTTTTAAGGTCAATCGAACCTGAAATACCTGCGGCAGAACGCTTAGATTCACTTGTTTTATAAACATCAACACCCGAGAAAAGCTGTGCTGGTAAATCACCAAAATCAGCGCCTGATGAGTCGATGGTTGTTGCACTTAAAAATACTTCGCCGTTAAGTGTGCTGTCTACTTGAGGTAAACCACGGATTTGTACCGGACCACCTTCACCTGCAGTACGCTCTACTTGTACACCGGTGATACGTTGCAGTGAATCTGAAATTGTTACATCCGGTAGTTTACCGATGTCTTCTGACGCGATACCGTCAACTTGTGAAGGTGCAAAACGCTTTACATTAATTGATTTAACCGTACTGGCACGAATACCCTTAACCTGGATTACTTCCATTTCAGCTTCAGCAGCTGATTTTTCTTCTGCCATAACATTGTTGGCAAAACCCGCTGAGAGCGCTACAGCGATGGTTGAAGACAACACGCTTCGTTTAAATGTTCTGTTGGACACAGTCTTCCCCTATTAGTGTTTAGTTCTATCAGAATTAGTTCTGAGAAACCTTATTGTTGTGATTACTTACAATCTGCTTGGCAACTTTTGACAGCGTTGTCAAAAGTTACCAAAAAAATTTCGGGTCATAAGTGGGGAGTAACATGTACGTTTTACAGCTTAATAAACGCAGCGCTAAACTTTTAACTGCCCAGTTTAGCTGGTACTCGCAGGCTTATTCACCGAATCCAAAGTAGTGATTTGTTACTGTGTAATGTTAGAAAGTAACAAATAAAAACCTTGAACTTGTTACTTTTTAACACTAACATGACCACAAAAGCAACACTTTGATAACAAAAATGTTAGAAATGCATTTACATTGGATAGAATTGTATTAGTTAGTCTTTTTGTTATGCGCAGTTTGGTAACAATTTTTCATGAATGAAGTCTTAAAAGGTTCAGGTAACCCACAGTCCTTAACAAAAACGGGTTGGCACATTTTACGTGAAGAAGTGAGCTTTCCAGTTGCGGTGCTATCGCAGTCAGCGATCAGTAATAATGCAAAATGGATGAGTGAATTCTGCCAAGAGGCGAATGTTAATTTAGCGCCACATGGCAAAACAACAATGGCCCCAGAGCTTTTTAAAATGCAGCTTGAACACGGTGCTTGGGGTATTACTCTTGCTACTGTTGCACAAGTTCTTAACGCAGCTAATCATGGTGTAACGCGCATTATATTGGCAAATCAGCTGGTGGGTAAGTATCACTTTAAGCAAATTGCGCAATTACTTGAAACCACCGATGTTGAGTTTTATTGTTTTGTTGATTCGGTTGAAAATGCGAAGCAAATAGGCGCATTTTTTGATGCGCGAAATACCCCTATTAATATTTTGCTGGAAATTGGTGCACAAGGAGGGCGTTGTGGCTGGCGTGACGTAAACAATGCCGATGCATTTTTAGCTGTTTGTGAGCAACATCCAAGTTTAAAATTTTCGGGTATTGGCTTCTATGAAGGGGTCATTGGGGGCAGTGACGCATTTGAAAAAGTCACAACATTTGTTGAGGACATATATCAACTGGCACATCTACTTAACCAACGTAATGTGTTTAGCCAGTCTAAACCCATTATCACTGGTGCCGGCTCTGCTTGGTACGATGTGGTTGCCTCGACACTCGCCAAGCATAATCAGCAAAAAGACTTTAATTTAGTTGTTCGCCCTGGCTGCTACTTAATTCATGATACGGGTATTTATCAAGACGCTCAAAATGCGGTAGTTGCACGCAGTCAATTGGCCTGCGATGTGACGGGCGAATTAGCTTCTAGTTTAACTGTTTGGGCGTATGTGGTATCCCGTCCTGAGGCTGGGCTTGCGATTGTGGGTCTTGGTAAACGAGATGTGGCGTTTGATGCTGGATTACCAAAAGCAGAGTTAATCTTTCATGTTGATAGCCAAACATTGCAACCGGCTGATGCCTTGATTGAAACCGTTAAAATAATGGATCAGCATGCTATGTTAAGCATACCCGAAAATTGCAGCTTACAAGTTGGTGACATGGTCTGTTTTTCCACCTCTCATCCTTGTTTAACATTTGATAAGTGGCGCCAAGTTGCAATTGCCGATGACGACTGGGTAATACACAAAACCATTTCGACCTTTTTTTAGCAGGAAGCCTTAATTAGTGGATATTATTAATAAAATTAAAGAAGGACTCGGTCATTTCAGCCCAGCAGAAGATAAAGTTGCGCGCTTGATTTTAGATGATCTCGATTTTGCTGCGACTGCATCAATTAATGAGTTAGCAAATAAAGCGAATGTTAGTCACGCCAGTATAACGCGTTTAGCCAAAAGTTTAGGCTGTGACAATGTACGTGATTTAAAATTTCAAATTACCCAATCGGCAGCGATTGGTGAGCGCTTTACAAACGCAGATGTGATTGAGAAAAAAGATATTTTTCATGTTTATTCATCGATACAAGAAATCTTGGCGCTAAATGTTGGTCTTATTCAAGAAGCTGAAGTAAATGCTGCAGCTGAACTCATTTGCAATACACGTCATTGCCTTATTTTTGGTGTAGGTGGTGGCAGTAGCATGCTAGCGATGGAATGCCAAAATCGTTTATTCCGCTTAGATATACTCTGCAATGCCCATTCTGATCCTATGATGATGCGCATGACAGCATCAACGATTAATAAGAATGATGTGGTGCTGTGTTTATCGTTAAGTGGTGTATCACCCGATGTGATTGATTCAGCACGCATCGCAAAAGAGTATGGCGCACACATTATTGCCATCTGTCCAGAAGGTGAACTCGCCGAACTCGCCGATGTGCATTTGCCGATCAAAACACAGGAAAGTGACTATATTTTTAAACCGAGCGCCGCGCGCTATGTGATGATGGCGGCTATTGATATTTTATCGAGTGAAGTGGCGACAAAAAATCAGCGTCGTTCTAAAGAAAAACTACGTCGTTTAAAAATTCAATTAGACCAACATCGTCATCAGAAAAGTGATGCGCCACCTGCCGACACACGCTTTCCACTGGGCGATTAACTATGAGTGATAAATACCACACTACCACAGTGATTCGTCATGCGACTGTTTACACCGGCGAGCTAAATGACAGTTTTATTGGCGATGTGGCAATTGGCGATGACAAGATTGTTGCACTGGGTGATTGCCAACATTTGTACAGTGATAATGATGTTGATGGCACAGGGTTGGTGCTTACTCCTGGCTTTATAGATGTACACACCCATGACGACCTAGAAGTTTTGCGCAACCCCAATATGCTCTGTAAGGTAAGCCAAGGTGTTACCACTGTAATTGCAGGTAATTGTGGTATTAGTAGTGTGCCCTATGTTGAGGAGATTGATCCGGTTGATCCAATTAACTTATTGGGTCAGAAAGCAGATTTCAAGTATCCCAATTTAGCTGATTTTAGAGATGCTTTCGATAAGTTAAAGCCAAGCGTTAACCTTGCGCAATTAATTGGTCATACAAGCCTTCGTGCGCAAGTCATGAGTGATTTGAGCAGGCCCGCCTCAGAAAACGAAATTAACGCTATGCAGGGGTTACTTAAAACACAAATGGAGCAAGGCGCATTGGGGCTAAGTACCGGCCTTGCTTACCCCAATGCTAAAGCATCAAGCAGTGATGAAGTCGCCAAACTTGCCGAACAAGTAACGCCTTTTAATGGCCTTTATACCACTCATTTACGCACTGAATTTCAAGGCATTATCGATGCTATGGATGAAGCATTTTCAACGGCAAAAAAAGCAAATTTGCCGTTAGTTATTTCTCATCTAAAGTGTGCGGGCATTGATAATTGGGGTCGTGCACAGGAAGTGTTGCAGCACTTAGAAAATAACCGTAAATCACAGCCAGCTTGTTGTGATTGTTATCCTTATTCTGCCAGTTCAAGCACATTGGATTTAAATCAAGTAACTGATAAAACAGATATTTACATTACTTGGTCAACACCACACCCTGAAATGGCTCAACGCACATTGGCTGATATTGCACAGGCTTGGCAATTATCCTTGATGCAAGCTGCTGAAAAACTTATGCCTGCAGGCGCAGTGTATCACTGCATGCTAGAAGACGATGTTAAACAGTTTTTAAGCTACGACAACAGCATGATAGGGTCGGATGGTTTGCCTTGTGATCCTCACCCGCATCCGCGTTTATGGGGAACATTCCCGCGCGTATTAGGTCATTACGCGAGAGATGAGAACACACTTTCACTCGCGCTCGCTATTCACAAAATGACAGCGCTGCCATCGCGGCGGTTTAAATTGCGCAAACGCGGAAAAATTGCAAAGGGTTATTTTGCTGATTTAGTGCTATTTGATGCGAATACAATTATTGATAACGCCTGTTACCAGAATCCAAAAGCGCAAGCCGAGGGCATTAAGCAGGTGTGGGTAAATGGCATAGTAAGCTTTGCCGAAGGGCTAAATGAGATGTCTGTAAAGCGATATGGACGTGCTGGGCGCTTCTTAGCGCGTGGTGAATAAATATTTTTAATGTCGAGAGAATACTCGACGCATTTTTAAAAAGAGGAAGTTATGACAATTAAACGTATTGGCGCAGAGGGCGGCACAGGCACAGGCGGTCAGCATTTACCTTTTTCACGTGCTGTGGAAGCGGGTGGTTGGTTAAAAGTATCGGGACAAACCCCAATGCGTGATGGCGAAGTAGTTGAGGGTGGCATTATTGAGCAATCGCGATTAGCGATTCAAAACTGCATCGACATTATGACTGAAGCAGGTTATGGCCTTGAAACTGTTACTCATGTATCTGTGGTATTAACCGATTCTCGCTATTTTCAGTCGTTTAACAAAGTATTTGCTGAAGTCTTTGGCGAGCACCCGCCAGCACGTATTTGCATGGTGGCAGACTTGGTTGTTGATTGTAAAGTTGAAGTGGATGTGACCTGTTACAAAGGTCAATAAACGCAAGCATGCTACGCCATTAAAATAATAAAAATAGGGGCATTTATGACATCACAACAAATGACGTATTTAGCAGCATTTTTCACATATTTGCTTGCAATGATTACCATTAGTTGGTTCGTTTCGCGTTGGCAAAAGTCAGGCAGTGACTTTTTGTTAGCAGGGCGAAAAGTGCCTTTATTTCTAACACTCGGCACCACAGTTGCAACCATGGTGGGCACGGGTTCATCAATGGGGGCTGTAGGGTTTGCCTATCAAAATGCTTGGGCCGGCGCACTTTATGGCATAGGGGGCGCGATTGGTATCTTGTTGTTAGCTTGGATATTTGCACCAGTGCGCAAACAGCAATTTGCCACCATGAGTGAAGAGCTCGCCAGTTATGTTGATGATAATGCCCTAGTTAAAAAAATTCTCGCTGTGATTATTTATGCCGCCAGTATTGGCTGGTTAGGTGCACACCTAATTGGTGGTGGTATGTATTTAGCTTGGCTGACTGGCATTGATGATACAACGGCTAAATTAATTATCGGGGTGGGGCTTGCCATTTATGTTACCTTGGGCGGTTATTCAGCCGTGGTGTGGACCGATGCGATTCAAGCGGTGATTTTATTTATTGGTTTTTTACTAATGGCGTATTTTGCTATCGATTTTGTCGGGGGATGGCAAGCGGTACAAAATAACCATCTGGTCAACGAAAGTGGCTTATTTTCTTATCAAAATATTGGCCTTGTTCCAGCCATTTCAATGTCATTTGCGGTATTGGTTGGGGTAATGGCAACGCCATCATTTCGCCAGCGCATCTATTCAGGTGACAGTGTAAGTAGTATTCGCCAATCGTTTGTAATGTCGGGTGTGCTTTATTTAGGTTTTTCATTGGTACCAGCAATTATTGGCATTTGCGCGTTTTTAATAAATGGCAATTTAGATAATCCTGCGTACGCATTTCCTTATATTGCGCTAAATACATTACCCGTTTTGTTGGGGGGTCTTATTTTATTAGCGGGCATATCGGCGACTCTTTCAAGCGCCAGCTCAGATGCCATTGCAGGGGTGAGCGTATTTGTGAGTGATATTTATGCGTGGCTGTTTCAAAAATCATCTGACAAAAAGCAACTCACAGATAGACAACAACTTGTGTTATCTCGCTTTTCGATGATTTTAACTGTGACTATCGCGCTGTTATTTGCGCTGTTATCAAACAATATAATTACCTACATTACAAAAATGATTTCACTTGCGTTGTGTGGCTTATTTGTAATGGGCTTATTAGGTCGCTTTTGGCAAAAGTTAACGTGGCAAGGCAGCATTGCAATTTTGCTCTCAAGCACTTTGAGCGCGGCATTGATTGGTTTTAATGAAAGTTGGCTCGCGTATTTTGGTAACCCATCGATTCCCGCGGTGATAAGTGGGGTGTTTTTTGGTGTATTAGTTAGCTTATTAACCCAACCTGATAAACCTACAGAGATTACTTCGACGAACAAAGAATTGGAGTCAGTTCTATAATGGTTAACTCAATTGTGTTTTTGGGCGAATGCATGGTTGAACACCGTGCTGATGGCGATGTTTTCTTTGGTGGCGACACCTTCAATACTGCGTACTATTCGCAACATTTGCTTGCGCAAAATTGCGATCTTAATCCATCAATCTATTACGCAACCGCTATAGGCAAAGACTCGCAAAGCGAACAATTTAAAGCATTGATGGCGCAATCTCAGATTGTTTCTGATTTTTGCATTATCCATGACACAAAGACACTCGGCCAATACTGGGTAAACCTTGATGAAAAGGGTGAGCGCACTTTCCGCTTTGATCGTTCAAACAGCGCCGCAAGAGACTACTTTTCGCTGTCACACAAGTTAATTGATGCGCTTAACACATGCGCTATTGATGCAATTTACCTGTCAGGAATAAGTCTTGCCATTTTAAACAGTGCAGATCGCAAGCTGTTAATTTCAGCCCTTGAGCAGTTTAAAATGCAAGGTGGCTTTATTTATTTTGATAATAATTATCGACCAACACTTTGGCAACAATGTTCCCCTATTCACGATTATTTTGCCTTAATGGCACTTGCCAATGTGGCATTTTTAACCGATGAAGACGAGTATGCGGTGTATGGCAAGCAATCGGTGAGCGATATCATCGATTTACATTATAAAGGGGCAGGATTTAAACAAACCTTAGTGATCCGTCAAGGGGCAGCACCTTGTGTTATTAAAGCGCCAAACCAAGGCAGTCTGTTTTGTGTTTCGGCTTTACAATTAGCGCCTGAAGAGATTGTTGATACCTGCGCGGCGGGTGATGCATTTGCAGCAGGTTTTTTAGTTGCCAATCTAGCTGGGTACGATTTTCACGCAGCGACAGCATATGCGCATAAAGTTGCCGCCGCAGTAATCAAGCAACACGGTGCGCTTATTCCTTCTCATTTTCTTCCCAAACTTTCGAACCAGGAGTGTGCAGGTGTCGATACATTTTATTAGTAAGCTATTTTATCTTTTAAAAGTCAGTTTTTTATTGGTGTTTAGTGGTAGTTTGTTTGCTTCAAGCCAGCTAATGCCGATGCCAAAAACAATCGATATGGGAGAAGGGCAACTCAAATTAACCAGTCCCATTAGTATTTCAGTTGATGGCATGAGTGCTGAGCGAAAGGCATTTCAATTACAGCGACTCCAACAGCATTTCTCACGTATTGTTGGCAAAGAGGTAGTACTAAAAGAAGTCGATAAAAATGCGACGGTGCGCATAGTGGTTGCGGAGAAAGAGCGCACAACACAGACGCCTTTGTTAAATGTGGACGAAAGTTACCAGTTAAAGGTTGATAATCGCAGTGTGACAATAACGGCTAAGACTGTGTTTGGTGCGCAGCACGGTTTAACTACGTTAGTGCAACTGGCCGCTAATGGCAAAGCGCAAACACTCAACGTTCCCAGTGTTATTATTAGTGATAACCCTCGCTTTGCATGGCGCGGTTTATTGATTGATAGTGCACGCCATTTTATCTCCATTGAAACCATTAAACGCCAATTAAGTACCATGGCATCGGCAAAATTAAATGTACTTCATTGGCATTTAACCGACGATCAAGGTTGGCGTATTGAAAGTAAGCGTTTTCCTAAACTCACCGAGAAAGCATCAGACGGACTATATTACACTCAAGCTGAGGTATTGGATGTGATTCATTATGCCAGTTTGCTTGGCATTCGTGTGGTGCCTGAATTTGGCATGCCGGGTCATGCCAGCGCTATTGCGGTAGCTTATCCAGAGCTGATGGCTGAGGTAAAAAATTACGAAATGGAACGCCACTGGGGGGTATTTAAACCATTACTTAATATTTCAAAGCCTGAGGTATACCAGTTTGTCGATAGTTTAATTGAAGAAATGACTACTATTTTCCCAGATCCCTATTTACACATTGGTGGCGATGAAGTGGAACCTGAGCAGTGGTTACACAATAAAGACATTCAAGGTTTAATGGCTAAACATTCGCTTAAAAATGGCGCGGATTTGCAGAACTATTTTAATACTCAAATTCAGCCGATTATTGAAAAGCATCAGCGCATTATGATGGGGTGGGATGAAATTTTTCATGAAAACTTACCGAAAGATATTGTAGTGCAGTCATGGCGTGGTCATGATTCGTTAAATGCAGTTGCCAACAGTGGTTATCAGGGGATTTTATCAACCGGTTTTTACATTGATCAGCCACAGTACAGTGATTATCACTACCGAAACGATCCGCTTCGTACATTACCAAGTGTTGATTTATCCAAGCCACAGACCTTAGCCAAGTCATTTATTATCGATAGACTGAAAGGCAGTGATGTGCGAGGTGAATTACTTGTGCTTGGTGAGCAAGTGTTAATTAAACTTAATAACAATCATCACCAATTAGCCTCAGTGAGTCACACACCAGACAAAACAACGCGCAGATTTAATGCAAGGATGGACAGCTGGATGGGGCCGTTGACCTTTGAATTTGATCTCGAAGGTGAACAAAGTGCAGTGATGATAGGCAACAGCCGCTATCCTTTGAAATTAAACACTCTGGATGCACCATCAGCCGTTAGCTTATCGCAGTCGCTTAATGATGCGAGCAAACAGCGCATTTTAGGTGCAGAAGCAACAATTTGGAGTGAAATGGTTACCGATCACAATATTGATCTGCGTATTTGGCCACGTTTGTATGCGATTAGTGAGCGTTTATGGTCACCCAAGCAAAAAAATGACGCGAACGATATGTACCAGCGTTTAGGATTTATTAATACATATGCAGCTGAAGTAATTGGCGCCGCCCATTTAGCTCAGCAGAAAGCTGGTTTTAACGCATTACTTCCAAAATCATTTGATAATGATAAAAAAGCGCGCACTATTGCATTATTGAATGTGATGGCAGAGTTATTAGAGCCAGCGCATTACTATACCCGCCATCATATTAAGTATTTAAACGATGAATACCATCAACAAGCAGCGCTTGATAACTTTGTAGATTACTTAGCGGTAGAAAGTCACGCTATCAGGCAGCTAAACAATTGGGTTGATGGTTTTATTAACGGTGATAAAACGGCTTTAGATAAAATTAAATCACAGCTAAACCTCTGGAGTGAGGCATTGAGCGCTAGTGATAACTTACTTAATAGTGGTGATAAGCTCGCTTTGGTACGCGCCAAATCTATAGCACTTACACAGTTTATCGCTTTATCTCTAAATGTAATTGCACATTGCCAAGGTCAAACAAACACACCAATGCTTGGCAATGATTTACTTTTTTTACAGCCGCTAACCGATGAGTTGGTGATTGCCGGCATTTACCCAATGCGTGAGCTTTACCTTGCCTGTACAAATTAAAAAGGACAAAACAATGAAGACAAAGTTTATTTGCACATTTGTGCTGGTCTTAGCAACAAACCAAGTACACAGTAAAACGTTATTTGAAGCGACGGATTGGGTAACAGATAACACCTTTACCACAGGGGTTGAAGGCCCAGCAGTGGATAAACACGGGGATCTTTATGCAGTAAATTTTATGCAACAAGGCACCATCGGCAAAGTGACTGGTAAGGATGAGGTTACTAAGTTAGTTAGCTTGAAAAACGGATCTATCGGTAATGGCATTCGCTTTGATAGCGAGGGCAATATGTATATTGCTGATTACGTTAACCACAATGTGTTAACTATCAGTGCAGTGGACTTAGCCAAAGGCGGCGATTTGAGCACTAAAGTAAAAGTATTTGCCCATAATGCAAAAATGAACCAGCCCAACGATCTCGCTATTATGGATAACGGCATTTTATTTGCCAGCGATCCAAACTGGCAACATAGCACGGGTAATTTATGGCGCATTAGTCAACAAGGTGAAACCCCACTACTAGAAGCCAAGATGGGCACAACAAATGGTGTTGAAGTGAGCCCAGACAATAACACCTTGTATGTTAATGAAAGTCTGCAGCGTAAAGTATGGCGTTATGATCTTGACAGCAAAGGCAATGTTTCGAACAAAGCATTACTGATTGAATTTAACGAGCATGGCCTAGATGGCATGCGTACCGATAAACAAGGCAATCTATACATAGCGCGTTATGGTGCGGGTGTTATTGCGGTGGTGTCTGCCAAGGGTGAATTAATAAGAGAAATTAAGCTAAAAGGGCAGTTTCCAACAAATGTCGCGTTTGGTGGCAAAGACGGTAAAACCGTGTTTGTGACTATGCAGAAGCGTGGTGCCATTGAAATGTTTAATGTGGATGTACCAGGTAACGCATTTAAACAATAATAAAGTAAATTAATACTTTAATCGTGCAACTTTTTAATACAAGTATGTTCTACTGATAAGGGTTAAACTCGTCAGAGAAAATTATGTTGTTTAGAAGTATTTGGCCGTCAATTGCATGTTTTAGCTCAGCGCTTATCGCTTATTTGACGTATCTTTTTATTGGTATAAAAGTTGATGAAAATGGGTTTTTAAAGGAAGCTTTTTTTCTTTTACCGCTTTCTCTTAGCTTTATAATGCTCGGCAGCGTGTTGCTGGTTGTATTTTTTATTTTGAAGCTAAAAGCGGGTGAGAAATTTCGATTTAGCCGCTAGTAATGCTTGTATTGTGCCCGCAAAGAGCTTCTCGCCCAGTAACACTGGGCGATTTTATCTTAAATTTCGTTATGATTAACCAATGAGTCAACCAATTGGCTAAACGTTTTCGCACTTTTTGCCTGATTGAGTGAATAGCCTGTCATTTTTGCAATATCAATTAAATCAAAATAACCACGTAACTCACTTTGATTTGCTCCAGTTACCAGCAAGTATTCATAGCTGGCTTTTTCCATGGTTTTTAACACATCTCCCACTTTTGCATTAGCAAGCATTAGCTCGGATACTGTGTCTATTTCAGCAAGTTTTACCATGATATCGCCAATCGTTAATTGCGCGCGTGTTAAGCCTTTTTTAGCAGCCGTTTTAAGCACATAACTACTAGCTAAACGGGCCTTAGAAATAACCCCTTTTAACTGATTTTGGCTATCGACAACGAAACTGGTGCGCATATGTGTTTTTTCTAAAATACGGGTTGCGTCATCTAAACTAGTTTCAATATCAATGTATTGCAATGGTTCAAGGTGAAAGCCATGCATCGCAAATGAGGCAGGGCTAGACAGTGAAATACCAGTATCTAAATGTGTTTGAGCGAATAAGTGTGCGCCTTCAAGTAATGGCTTAGTTGAAAATGCTGTAAATTGGTTCATAACGACCACCTTTAATAATGTTAATTGTTAGATTTAAGACGAATTAAAAACTAACGAACGCTAGGTGGTGCTCTAATTGGTTGAATTGAAACAGGCGTTAGATTAAGTAAATAAGCAACTTTCTGGTAATGCTTATAACGGTTGTTAGCCTGACTATTGGGTGAAGCCTGGGGAGGGAAATCATCAAAATCATTTTGATCGTGATAGGTAAACTCGGCAGTATCATGCGTTGTCACACTGGCTTGAGTATCGGAGGCACAAGCAGTCGCAGAGCTTACATTAAGCGCCATAAATACGACTGTAACGACAAACAACCAGCGAAGCATAACGGAGACAACTACAAAGTTAATACATATCTAATAGTGGGTCTGCACGGGTGATTTTTCAACACCTAAATATGTAAATGTTTAGGTGTTGATTTTGATAGGCTACACATTGCCCTTATTGAAGCATGTTCGGCAAAGTATTTAATTAAGCGGCACTATATGCGCTAGAGTCTTGTCTGCGACGAGTTGGCTTTCTGCGTTTTAGCCATAAATAACAGCCTGTAATTGCAAAAATAAGCGGTGTTAAACCGATTAAGCACCAAATAATACGGCTTGTTAAGCCTGCAAAATAGCCAAAATGCAGCTTTCTAAAGCTATCCACCACAACTAAAAAAAACGGTGCTTCGCGAATATCATAATTAGGCAGTTGTTTACCTGTCTCCTTATCAAAGCTCACGACAGATGCATATTCACTGGTGACAAAGCTGGTATTAGCCACTTCGCCAAAAAAGGTGATGGGTAAGTCGGGCTCATAAGGGAACATTAAATAGGTGGCTCTGAATCCGCCCATTTGGGTTTTAGCGGTTGCCATTAAGCTGTCGATAGATAATTGCGGGTTATATAAAGCGCCTTGAACTAAATGCGGTGGCTCATCCGCGTGCTCAAATTCGTGGTGAATAATTTCTGAAATATTCCAATAGACACCAGTAAAACCTAATATCAGTAAAATAGGGGCTGACCAAATGCCCACTAATTTATGTAAATCGCTAAAAAAGGCCATGCGTTTAACTTTTACACGTAAGGTGAAAAATTTTTTCCAAAATTGGCGATAAATTACTAAGCCAGAGATGCCCATAAACATCAAAATAAGCGATATGATACCTGTAAACCAAAGGCCAGTATCGCCAATTAAAAACTTATAGTGTAAGTCTAATAGCCAATCGGTTAGGTAATAGTCGACCGGCTGTGGTGCGGCACGGACAATACCCTGATATTGATCTAAATATACTTTTGACCATGTGTCTGTACCGTGTTCTAGTACATATACCCGATCAGCGGTTTTGCCATCATCGAAGACTTCCCAGCTACCCACTTCATAATTTGGTAGATTTTGTTTAATGGTATTGTGAAGGCTATCATAACTTAGGCGGCTGCCAGGTGATGCGTTTACAGTGGCAAGCTCCGGCATAATAAGGTGATCTATCTCTTCCTTGAAGACTAAAATACTGCCTGTGAGCGAAATTATTATCAGTGGTAATGCTATTACTAAGCCTAAATAGCGATGCCAAAGGTGGAGTTTCTTTTTCATAATTCAGTGACGTTAGTTTGTAAAACAACAAAAGGCCGCATTAAGCGACCTTTACGTTTTAAGCTCTATTAAAGCGACCAATTAAGCGATAACGCATAATTACGAGGTGCGCCGTAGTAACCTTGAGCCCAGTACAATGAGTTAAGGTATTTTTTATCAAATACATTGTTTACATTGGCAGTTAGACTAAGTTGAGAGTTGATCTCATAACTCGCCATAAAGTTAACTAATGCATAAGCGCTTTGCTCGGTCACCACATAAGGCGTTTGCTTTTGCACGCGGCTAATATCGTCTTGCCAACGCATATTCATACCAAAGGTTAAGCCTTCAAGAAATGCCGCATCATATTTAGCTGCAAGCTTGAATACTTGTTTAGGTGTGTAGTCTTTGACTAATTGCGCTTCGGTATTTCCTGCATTGAAAGTATCGGAAACGTCGATATCGGTGTAGGTATAACCTAAGTTTGCACTTACGCCATAGCCAATTTCACCACTGAGTTCCAATTCAAAACCTTGTGATTGAATACCTGGTGCAGCAATGTGAACTGTGTTGTCCGGTGTTGAGTTTTCAGTATCGGCAACAGCAATGTTTTTCTGCTCGGTATCAAAAAGCGCCACATTCACCATCATTAGGTCATTAAATAATTCGGTTTTAATACCAATTTCTTTAGTATCGCCGCTAATTGGATCAAGCGTTTGACCGTTAATATCTTGCTCTGCTTGCGGGGCAAATGTTTCGCTGTACGATGCATAAACATTAATGTCATCGTTAATTTGATAAACTGTACCTAAGTGTGACGTGGTATCGCTCACATCACGTGACTTATCGTTACCGTAAGAAAGACCGCTGGTTTCCCAAGCTGTGTGACGAATACCTGCTAGTAGTTTTAAGTCATCAGAAATTGAGAATCGTGCAGAAACGTATTCGGATACTTGTTCACTATCAACACGAGAGCCATTGAGACCGTCTTTTAATACTGGAACAGGTGCAACACCATCCCACTCATTCAGATCTGGCATAGGTGGGAAACCATTGCCAGTGGTGTAGTCATAAAGCGATCTATCTTCATACGCCATATCAGCAATACTTGCACCAGCGGCAATTAAATGTTCCTGACCAAAAAGTTCAAAGCTACCTTTGGTGTACACATCAAATAAGTTGAGGCGGTCTTTCAACTGATAGTCACTTGCGTAGCCGGTTAAGCCTAAACCTGTTTCTGCATCTGGTGTACCATAAACGTAAAAGAGATTAGAGTCTTGCTCTGTTTGTGTATGTGCGTAACGTGCAATCACACTCCAGTTATCACCAACAAGTTGTTCTAACTCTACAAACGCCTGCTCTGACGTGTTATCCCAGTAAGCCCAATCAGCTGCTGTTGAAGTCGAGGTATCGTAATTTGTTGGGTTACCTTGTGAATCATACAATGCAAGTGCACCCCAAAGAGGGCTATCAGCATCATTTTGTTGGTAAGTAAGGCTGGTTGTTAGCGTTGTTGTATCAGTAAGGTTTAACTCTGCAATACCATAGAATACATCACGTTCTACACTGTAACGGTCAAGATACGAATCACGCTTTTGTTTTACGACTACAGCACGACCTGCAGCATAGTCATTAAAACGGCCTGACAAATCTGCATCTAAACGCTTATTTGACCAAGAGCCTGCAGTGAATGACACATTTGCACGTAAATCATCCGTTGGACGTTTGCGAATAAAGTTTACTGTGGCTGAAGGGTTACCGGCGCCTGTCATCATGCCATTAGCACCCATAACCACTTCAACTCGTTGGTAAATTGCAGTGTCGAGCGTGCCCTGTAGTGACCCGCGCTCTTGTGGTAAACCAAGGCCGTCTACTTGGAAGTTGGTGATATCAAAACCACGTGCTTTGTAATAAGTACGATCGGTTTCAATTTTTTCAACAGAAACGCCAGGGGTTGTTTCAAGTACTTGGTTGACATCATCCAGTGAAAAGTCGTTCATTAATGCGCGGGTAATGACGCGCACCGATTGCGGTGTTTCTTTGATCGAAATACCTAGTTTAGAGGCCGTTTCTGATTCAACAGCCAAATAGTTTGCGTGGTTTTTCCCTAGCACCTCGATTTTTTCGATGTTGTCATCTGTTTCATCATTTGCCAAAACAGGTGTTGCTAGCAGAGAGGTTGTTGCAAGGTATAGGGCACTTAATTTAAATGCGCGAGATTTCATAACAAAGACCTAATATTGAGAGTAACTAAAAAATTTGCGAACATAGTAATCTAAATGATAATCGATCTCAATATCGTTATTGCGTTATTTTCATTTGTACCTTTATTCTGTCACATTGATTTTTATGAGTTTTATCTCATTAGGAAAGACACCAACACATGTTAGAAAACTGAAAGCGATGTAAGAAGCGGATCTTTATACCCATAGGAGCCATTAAAATAGGGGTGTAAGGTCGTTTAGAAAAGTGCTGGCAACCTTTGCTTGTTGCCAGCACTTTTTGAACAATCGTTAGATTGCGAATAACAATTTTTACCCACGTTTAGAAGTGAAATTAAACATGGGTATGTATATAACCTGAACTCGGAATAATAAATTACTTTCTAGCTGCAACTTTAACTTATTATTGCGTTAAATTAGTTTGCAATAGACGAGCTATTGGCGCTCAAATTTGCCTTGTACTAAGAAAAACTATCAAGCTAAAAAGTTTAAAACAATAAAATACATATATTACATGTTACTAGTTAACTTCTTACTCCGGGTTCAGGTTAAATTAGGCTTATGCCCAAGTGCGCAGTCCAATGGCACCATGCCATGCTAAATAAATAACAATGATGCTTTGTAAAGAGATAAAAATCATAGAGAAAATAAAAAACGTTTTATGCGTTAGCTTCGATTTAACCAAATATAAACAGCGCAGCGTTAAAGCACTCGTTACCAACATCATTAAACTGCTAAACAAGATGCCGATTGAGAAAATACTCAGTGTACCTAAGCGTGCAATTGGTTCGGCTAAGCCTAACCCAAGTAATACTAAAAACAGCAAGCTTGATAGCGCGGCAGATGACACGTTTTTGCGAAGTGATATAGCAAATTGGTTTGTAAGCTTTTTACGCTTAACTTGAATGGGCCAAATAATGCTGTAAAAGCACATACCCAGTAATAGTATTAGCCAAATAAATAAAATGAGTTTATCTGCACATGCATTGAGCGCTGAAACTGGTTTAAATACACGATCGCCATAGTGAAAAACCAGTCCTTCGATGGGATCAACACCTTGCTTCATTACTACATTCCCATGGCTGTTTTGCCAATCACTTTCACCATTCAATGTAAGAGAACGCTGCCAGCCAGGCGGGAAAACTTGCTTAAAAGAGGCGCCATCAGGTGTTATGTGTAATTTGTTAAATGCACTAAGGCGCTCAAGAAAGTAGCGGTTTTGGAAGCGCGGATTGATATATTGATAATAGCCAGATTGTTCCATTAAAGCCGCTGGAATAGGGGAAGGCTTATGCGCGTTTGTGTCGGTATATTTCTCTAACGATTTACTGATAGCAAAACCAATTTCTCGGATTGCTCGAGCATTATCACTGTTTTGTAATAACACAAACCCAGCATTGAATTTTGGCGAGTAAACGAATTCAGTCATCCAGCCGGGCAATGACCCATCGTGACCACGATATTTTACACCTTTATAAAAACGTGCTGAATTTGTAATACCGTAACCAGCATCAAATTTACCTACGTTGGTAGAATGTGAGAATCCCATTCTGCTCAGCATATCATTACTTAATATTGTCGAGTCTTTTTTAATGAATAGCGTTAACAGCTTTGCCATGTCGGTGATTGTTGAAGATATCGCACCCGCTGGTTTCATCAGAATGTGTTTATAATCGACAGGTTTATGTTTACGATACCCTGTTGCTAACGCTTCTGATTCAAAACCTTCATAGGTCGTATTTTCCATCGCAAGCGGCTTGAGAATGTGTTCTTCAACGTAACTTTCAAAAGCAACCCCGGTCACTTTTTCGATAATCAGTGCGACAACAGTTGATGCTGTGTTGGTGTAAGCATGACGTGTGCCGGCAGGCCAACGAGAGGTGCGGCTATCGGGATTAACCGCCAGAACTTGCTCTAATGACATAGGAGGATTGTTGGAATAAGCAAATTCGCTTAACGAGATTTCTCGCCAACCTGCTGTGTTTTCCAATAAATGGATCAGTTTAATGGGGTGGCTATCGGCCCATGGGTTATGATATTCCAAGTCAGGTAATAAGGTTTTGAGTGTATCGTCAAAAGACAGTTTATTTTGTTCAATTAATTGCAATGCAGCAATTCCAACGAACAGTTTACTCACGGAACCTATTCGGTATTGAGTTGACGTTGTAGCTTGTAGAGCCTGTTTTTGATTGGCGTTACCGATTACCTTGATATATTGCGGCTTGCCAGGCTCTATGATTGCGTAAGCAATCGAGGGTATTTTATGTTTTATTACTATTTCATTTATTTGTTTATCAAGCGCATGTTTGTTGTTTGCATGGGCTAGGTTGGTATAGCTAAAAATTAAGCTTGTAAGTAACAAACTTATCAAAAAATACAAAGATTTCACGTATTCACCTTTTGATTATTAATTACGACGAAGTGATGGCAACATGATTTGCTTAATGCTTTTCTAAATTCAAAGAAAGTTTTGTTATGTCTTGTGATAGTATGCAAAAATAGCGTGTTCACAAAAAGTCACAACTCAATAAGGTATTGTTTTAAATGGAAGAAAATTATGAAATACGCGCAGGATATCGCATTGGTGAGTTTGAGTTGTGCACTACCTCTGAGCAGTTTTTTAAACAAGGAAATCGCATTGCGATTGAACCCCAGTTATTTAGCTTGTTGCATTTGTTGGTTGCAAACCGCGCAAATATTGTTTCGCGAGAGCAAATAGAAAGTGTAGTTTGGGCAGGGCGTCCTGCAACGGATGAATCGATTAGGGCTGCGATTAAAAAGCTACGTGATTTATTAGGTGACAATGCGCGTGCACCCCTTTTTATTAAAACAATACCCAAACAAGGGTATAAATGGCTGGCGTCAGTTGAGAAAATCACAGCCCCATCGTTAGAGCAAAAACAACAGCGCAAAGGTTTCAAGCCAGTATTAATCGTTTTGATGATGGCGGTATTGGGACTTTTACTCTGGATTTTTAGCCCAAAACACATCCCCGAAGCTGCGCCACAAAGCACAATTGAGCGATTAACCACGTTATCTGGTTCTGAAATATTTGCTGATTACAATAAAGTATCACAACAATTGGTGTTTCTTCATCGCGAGTCAAATATCAGTGCGCAGCAACTTTACATAAAAGATCTCATTACGAATGAAATTCAACGTTTAAGCTGGGATGATAAACACTATACCGATAGTTTTTGGTCGCCAGATGGTAAACAGTTAGTCTTTACATCTGGCTTTGGTCTGAAGGTAAAACACTTTATTGCAAGCTTCGATGAAAACCGTAATGTTACTAACGTAACACCGTTTGCAATAACCGCAAATACGCCAAAATACATTCTAGGCTGGCAAATTGATCAGTCAGGGCTATGGCTTGCAGATGAAGTAACGAATCCAACCCCTCACAGCATTTATCGTTTTGATTTTAACACGCAAAATATAGAGCCTGTGTCCTTACCCAATGTTTCTGGTCGTGGTGATTACTATGCTGCGCAGTCAAAAAATGGTGAGCGAATAGCTATTTTGAGAGAAGTCGAAAACAATCAGTCATCTTTAATTATTGTGGATTTAATAAGCAATGATGTGATTGCAAATCACTTGCTGCCTTTTACGGCAAACCGCATGGTATGGTTGTTTGACGACAGTGGTGTGATTATTAGTAACTTTTTTGGCCAAGCTGCAACGTTCAAGATGGCAAATAACGGCTTTGCTTTTGATATCGAACTTCCCCCTAATGCAATTGATATTTATGCAAGTTGTGGCGAACGCTGTTTGATCTTAAGAGAGCACAATGGTGACTACTTGGATTTAAAAGAAGTACCACAGCCTAAATTAAACCAAGTGAATGAGAGCGAAACACCGCACCTTTTTAATACTCGGATATTGAAAAAAACAGGCGCGCAGGACTTACCGCTGTATGTGGGTGAGCGAAAAGCGCTCGTTTATGCTTCATTAGAGGCTAATCAGTTTGCCTTGACGTTACTAAATAACAACAACCAAGAGCAGGATATTGTTGCGTTTGATACGCCAGAAGGACTTAGTGCGATAGCTGCTTCTTTTGATGGGAATCGGATTGCGGGAGTTGTTGATGGGCGCTTATTTATTGTTAATGATATTCACTCGATTAAAACAGCACACCCGCCGAAGTTTGTAAGTAAAGCGCTTGAGCGTTTAGAAAATCCAGTATGGCATGAAGATAATACTCACTTATACCTTGCTCATTATGTTGGTAATTCACCTGCCATTATTAAATTGAATACGCAAACGAATGAACGAAGTCGAGTTATTGATGGGTTTGTGAGTTTTAAAAAGCATTCTGATAATAAAAGTGCAGTTGCAATCGACCCAAGCTTAATGGCGTGGCATTTAACAAAACAAGATGGGCAATGGCAAAAAGTGAATGCGCTCGGCAAGGTGCACTCAGCAAATGTGCATCGTTGGGATTATTTTGACGATGTATTTTATTACACAAAATTGGAACAGCGGGTTGGCTTGCTTTGTCAGCGAACACTAAAAGCCCAAACAAGCGTAGATGCAGAGCAATGTACCGCGATAGGTAAAAACATGTTTCGCTTAAATTTTGATATTCAACCAAACGACTCCACCCTAGTTATGGTGGAATCGTTAAGTGCACAAAGTGATATTATTCGTTTAACTTGGTAAGCGTAATTACACTTAACTTTGCAGTTTATTTGTTGGCGTTAAATTTCACATTATTTGGTTTACGCTTAGGCCGTTTCGTTTGACCTTTTTTATCACTGCGACCTTTGTTGGTAGTTGAATTACCTTGAGGTTTTGACTGCGCTGACGGTTGTTTTTTCTTTGGTTTGCTTGCAGCTTTAGCCTCGGCTTTTACCTTATCATTGGTACTCGCGTTTGCTTTTGGCTTTTTCGGTTTCTTCGGCTTTTTAGGCTTAATTGGACGCGTATCTAATTTTGATTCAGGTACAGGGTTTTGTGGTTCAAAACCAGCTTCAATTTTACGCGGAATAACTTCTTGTATAAGTCGTTCAATACCAAATAAATCGGCAGCGACGTCTGCTGTTACAAATGAAATTGCTTCTCCTGATGCACCTGCACGGCCAGTACGGCCAATACGGTGAACATAGTCTTCATACACATTTGGCAGGTCAAAGTTAACCACATAAGGCAGTTCTTGAATATCGAGGCCACGCGCTACAATGTCTGTTGCAACCAGTACATTTACATCACCTAATTTAAAGCCATTAAGTGCATTCATACGTGCGCTTTGGCTTTTATTACCGTGAATTGCAGCGGCATTGATTTTGGCTTTTTCAAGGTCACGAACTAAACGGTTTGCACCATGCTTAGTACGCGTAAATACCAGTACTTGTTGCCAGTTATTGGTTTTAATTAGGTGTTTAAGCAAGCTAGTGCGTTTACTTTTATCAACCGGGTACGCCCATTGGGTTACTGTTTTAGCTGTTGTATTGGCAGGAGCAACTGAGATTTCGATTGGGTCGTTAATTAGGCCTTTAGCAAGCGCACGGATATCATCAGAAAAGGTTGCTGAAAACAGTAAATTTTGACGCTTTTCAGGCAGTGCTTTAATCACACGTTTAATGTCGTGGATAAAGCCCATATCGAGCATGCGGTCAGCTTCGTCGAGTACAAAGAGTTCAAGCTGATCAAACTTAACTGCATTTTGTTGGTAAAGATCAAGTAGGCGGCCAGGGGTGGCAACTAAAATGTCGCAGCCTTTACGCAGTTTAAGCATTTGTGGATTAATTTTAACCCCGCCGTATACCACCTGACATGAAAGCGATAAATGTTTTGAGTAGGTTGCAACACTTTGCCAAACTTGTGCTGCAAGTTCTCGTGTTGGCGTAAGAACCAGTGCTCGCACTTGGTTGCTACGTACTTTTGGCCCTTTACTCAGCATTTCTAGCATTGGCAGCGTAAATCCAGCAGTTTTACCTGTGCCTGTTTGTGCCGCAGCCATTACATCGCGACCTGCTAAAATTGCAGGGATTGATTTTTCTTGAATTGGCGTAGGGCTTTCATAACCTTGCTCTTTAATTGCTTGATTGATTTCAGGGCAAAGATTTAAGTCTGAGAAATGCATTTTTAGTAACTCTTGTGACGGCGGCCGAGCAGGTTACAGCATCTCATGTATGAACGCAATTACTGTGAAAGCGAGATTATTTCTAGAAAATTGATTTCGCTTGGCTAATTTTAAAAAGAATAAAAATTCAAGCGTTTAGTTATATCAATAAATAGTAATAAAATGATGTATTTATATCCTTTTATAATCGCGAAAACTTGTCTATTGTTTAGATATTAGGGTTAACAGGGTTGGCAAATGGATCGCATTTCAAACGTTATTTTAATTTTGCTTATATTTTTTTCAGTAAATGCGTTGGCAAATAAGCAGGTATTTAATATTTATCATGATTCAGATTACTCTAATCATAGTCAGTCAGCCAACGCGATAAAAATGGGGTTTGAGACTGCACTCAAACAGCGTCAAGCAAGCTTTCCTAATATTGAATTTAATTTCATTGAAAAAGATCACCGTGGAAACAGTAATCGTAGCTTACGGCATATGAAGCAGTTTTTAGCGGATCCTAATGCATTAATGATGCTGGGCGGTCTCCATTCGCCACCCTACATTAAGCATAAAAAATTCATCAGTGAAAATAATATATTACTGCTTGTGCCCTGGGCTGCGGGCGGCCCGATTACGCGCTTTGCGTCACCGAAAAATTGGGTTTTTCGTCTCTCGGTTGATGACACGAAAGCTGGTTATCGCATTGTAAGTTATGCAAAAGAGCAGCTAAGTTGCCAGCGACCACACATGCTGCTTGAACAAACACCGTGGGGCAAATCTAACTTCGCAACCATGAGTAAAGCACTGGCCTCAAAAAATGACGCTAACGTCACTTGGTTTAGCTGGAATACCAAACTAAACACGGCAAAAATAATTTTAAGGGACATCGCAGGGCGCAACGCAGATTGCATCTTGTTTGTTGGTAACGCCCTTGAAGGTCGACAGTTTGTAGAGGCAATGGCAAGTTTACCGAAATCACAGCGATTACCCATTGTAAGTCATTGGGGAATAACAGGCGGTGACTTTTTTAATAACGTGAAGCCATTTTTAGCAAATGATGTTGATTTAAGTTTTATTCAAACCTGTTTCTCCCTTCGTAATACCCAATCTGAACTTGCCAAACAAGCGATTGTGGATGCCAAAATATTATTTCCAGAAACGTTTACTGACGAAGCCACACTGCCTGCACCTGCTGGCTTTATTCACGCATATGATTTAGCGAATGTATTTTTAACAGCATTGTCAAATACACAGGTTAATCAAGATGTTAAACTTATGCGCGAGTCACTGCGTGTTGAATTGGAAAACTTGCAACAGCCAGTGACTGGGCTGATTAAAACCTATCAGCAACCTTTTACTCCATGGTCGGAAAACACACCTGATGCGCATGAAGCTCTCGGGCTTTCGGATTTATGCATGGCAAAGTATATGCCTGATGGTGGAATTAATGTATTTGAGAATTAAGTGCTTGTAATGGAAAAACAGGTCAATAAGTTTCAACTATCAGTAAACCATGCATTTTTATTGTTTGTATTATTGAGTTTGCTGCTGTCAGTTCTGGTGAGCTCTTTACTTGTTGGTTTCACTACCGATAAAAGTATGCGTGAGTATCACAGCAACTACGCACAAACTGAAGCCCAGTTAAGTGCCCGTTACGTTCAACAGTTTTTAGAAACACGTCTTCAGCTGTTACATGACCTAGCAAGCCAGCCAATATTGATAAATGGTGTAATGGGGTCAGATGTCTCAACGGCATCGCTAGCAGACTATCTAGACAGTTACCAGATAGTAGGTAATAAAGAACCGATTTGGCTTGTGAATATCGCCAACGAACTTGTATATAGTAACCAGCCAAATACTTTATTCGAATTGCAAGCACCATGGCTGGAAAAGTTATTGATGGAAGAGACAGCGCATGTCATCACTCTCATTGAAGAAGGTGATAGTGCCTACTTTTTACTTGCAGTACCTGTGAAATATAATGGCCTTAGTGAAGGTGCATTGATTGTAAAATTTGAACGTGGTTTAACCATGTTGCTGGAAGATGTCATAAACAGTGATACCTATGCTGTGACCTTGACTGGCAATTGGCTCTCTTTCTCAACGATTAATCCGCTGCTTGAATACCAGTCGGTGTCTTCTTTATCTTTAGGCGATACAGGGCTCACTCTCGATAGCCAATTTAATCAGCAGTTGGTTGAACAGCGCGTGATGAGCATTATCAGCAAGGTCGCTTCTGCAATAATGGTGAGCTTAGTCGTGGCCTGGGTAGTGTTGTATTTAGTTGGTCACAAGCTATTGTTAGACCCTTATCGTCGCCTGGCAGAATCAGAAAGCGCCATAAAACAAAGTGAAGAGCGATTTAAAGTCGCAGTTGCCGGTAGCAGTGATGGGATTTGGGATTGGAATATTGAGCACAACACGGTGTTTTACTCGCCGCGCTTTCGAGAGCTGTTAGGTTATCAGGGGGATGATTTAGAGGCTTATCCCAATACTTTTATAAGTTTCGAAAAAGTACTTCATCCAGATGAAAAAGAGTATGTCAAAGAAAGGGTCGTTGCTCATCTTAAAGATAAAGAACCATTTGATGTTGAGTATCGTTTACGTAGTAAAAATGGCGATTACTTATTCTTTAGAGCCAAGGGAACGGCATTGTGGAATGAAGCGGGGAAAGCCACGCGAATGGCAGGCTCGATTACGGATATTACCGAGCAAAAATTGGCGCAAAAAGCCTTACAAGCTGCAAAAGAGCGCAATGATTTGTTAGCACAAGCGATAGAAGCATGTAATTTAGGTATTTCAATCTCCGATGCGACAAAGCCTGACAACCCATTGATATTTATTAACAGTGGTTTTGAAAAAATGACAGGTTATGGATCTGAGGTATTAGGCAGTAACTGTCGATTCCTTCAAGGACAAGAAACCTCTCAAGAGGCAATCAAACAAATAAAACAAGCCCTAGTAGACAAAACTAAGATCCGAATTGAATTATTGAATTACCGCAAAGATGGTACAGCATTTTGGAATAATTTACTGATATCGCCTGTGTTTGACGAGGAACAGCAACTCGTAGCCTTTGTTGGTATTCAACAAGATATCACTGAGCGAATTGAAACAAGTAAAGCGCTCGAACAAGCAAAGCATCAAGCTGAGCATGCTAATAATGCGAAGAGCGAATTTTTAGCTTCGATGAGTCATGAGATCCGCACGCCAATGAATGGTGTCCTGGGCATGCTTAATTTATTGCTCAATACTGATCTTAATAAAGAACAGCAACATCGTACCAATGTGGCGATTAGCAGTGCGAATACCTTGTTAAACTTATTGAACGATATTTTAGATTTTTCAAAAATTGATGCCGGCAAACTTGAGCTTGAAAACATAGAGTTTGACTTGCGCGCAATGATGGGGGAATTTGCAGAGGCTTCTGCTATACAAGCCCATCAGAAAAACTTGGAACTAGTGCTAGATATAACAGGTATTAATAAAAAAACAGTTACGGGTGATCCAACCCGTTTGCGTCAGATTTTACATAACCTTGTCGGTAATGCGATAAAATTTACAGCACGTGGCGAAGTGGTGATAAAGGCCACCCTGGAAGAACACAATGACGAAAATTGGCAATTTGAATGTGAAATCAGTGATACTGGGATAGGCATATCAAAAGAGCAACAAGAAAAGCTATTTAAATCGTTTTCACAAGTTGATGCATCGACTACTCGAAAATATGGTGGCACAGGATTAGGCTTAGCTATTGTGAAAAATCTTTGCTCACTGATGGGCGGCGATATCAGCGTTCACAGTGAAATAGGTAAAGGCTGTACCTTTAAGTTCACACTATCATTAGGCAAAAGTAATTCAGTACAAGCTGATATTCCTATTATCGATATTAAAAAACTTAATGTGTTAATTGTTGATGATAACAAAACCAATTTAGATGTTTTACGCGGTCAATTAGAATTTTGGGGGGCAACAGTTACCGAAGCGCTATCAGCAAAACAAGCAATTGAAGTGTGCGAAGCATTTTTTGATAAACATCATAAATGCTTTGATATTGCTCTGTTAGATATGCAAATGCCTGAAGTGGATGGCGCCGAGTTAGGGCGTCAAATAAAACATCATGCGCAGTTGAAAGACACTAAACTGGTGATGATGACTTCGATGAACCATCAAGGCGATGCTGCGTTTTTTGCAAAACTGGGCTTTTCAGGCTATTTCCCAAAACCAGCTACTACCTCGGACTTGCTCGATGCGCTAGCAATTGTAGTTGACGGTGGCGATGCTTATAAACAGGCTGATCCGCTTGTCACCCGTCACTATATTCAAACATTGCAAACGCAAAAAATACCAGATGAGATTGCATGGGATAGTCGAATCCGGATTTTGTTAGCGGAAGATAATCAGGTTAATCAGATTGTTGCACAAAGTACGCTTAACAAATTAGGTTTAATGGATATTACCGTCGCTGCCAATGGTGAAGAAGTGATTCGCCACCTAAAGCAATGTGAAGCTGATTCACCTTTTTCCATTATATTAATGGATTGCCAAATGCCTGAAATGGATGGTTATGATGCGACAAAAGCCATTCGACAAGGTGAAGCTGGTGAACGCTTTACAAGTATTCCCATTGTTGCCATGACTGCAAATGCGATGGTGGGGGATAAAGAAAAGTGTTTGGCCGCGGGCATGGATGATTATGTATCTAAACCCATCGTTGAATCGAACCTTAAAACCAAACTGCTTAATTGGCTACCGCATAAAACGAGTTAAATTGGTGTTATCAAGTCTTAACGTAAACCTATTGTGTTGTGAAGTAATAAAATGATGATTTTAGCCCAAATATCCCCCACAAAAAATGTAACCTATTGATAGCTAAAGATATGTTATGATAGGTGTAAGAAGTGTCTAAAACTGGGGTAAGTATTTGTGAGTAAAAGGAAAAATAGACCTTTTAGAGTGCTAGTCGTATGCATGGGTAATATTTGTCGTTCGCCGACAGGGGAGGCTGTGTTAAAGGCAAAAGCGACTTTGCATGACGTTGATATCGAAATCGATTCTGCAGGGACCATTGCTTATCATGCTGGCGAGCGATCGGATCCGCGTTCACGGGCTGCAGGAGAAGCAAGAGGTTATGACTTTTCATCAATTCGCGCGCGACAAGTGACCGCTAATGATTTTGAATACTTCGATGAAATTTTGTGTGCAGACAAACAGAACTTAGCCGATTTGAAGGCAATTTGCCCATTTCCATATCAGTCCAAATTGAAGCTATTTTTAAGTTATGGCGATATGGGAGTGAATGAAATACCCGACCCTTACTATGGTGGTGAGCAAGGGTTCGAACGGGTATTAGATCTAATCGAAAATGCCAGTGAACATTTTGTTTTGCAGCATTAACAACTTGGTTTTGTTGCGGGTAACGATAAGATAAAACGTGCGCCATGTCGCTTTGATTCGTCGACACGTATGTGTCCATGATGACGAGAAATAATACTGTGTGTCACAGCTAAGCCTAAGCCCACACCACCAGAATCGCGTTGTCGGCTTGGGTTTAGTCGGGTAAAAGGCTCAAAAATTTGAGCAACTTTCTCTATTGGGATGCCCGGACCATCATCTTCTACAGCAATATGGCAATATCCTTGGCTAAACCAACACGAGATTTCAACCACTTGACTCGCTACGCGTCCCGCATTTTGTAATACGTTGGTTAATGCCTTGATTAGTAAAGGTCCGTCACAATGTAATAAACAACTACAAGAATCATGAATAAAGTGTAGCTTAGGATAATGAGAGGTTACGTTCGCTAAGCTTGTTTTAATCAACTCATCCAAGGGGTGCTCTGAAAAACACAGGGGTTTTTCCATAAATTCCAATCGTGCATAATTAAGTAGCTCGTTTGCCATTAAGTTAAGGCTATTCACTTCATTATCGATTTGGCGGTATAAACTCTTGTGCGCAGGAACATTGGTTTGTGGCAACATGTCTAATGCAAACTGCATCCTTGAAAGCGGACTTCTAAGCTCATGCGCAATACCATGTAATAAATCCTTTTGCATCCTTGCTAAATCACGGCTATCAGCATCGATTTGCCCATGTTTGGGATTAAGGTTGTGCTCTTTTTCTGTCACTGAATGTAAGTTGGAGCGCGTTAAAGCAAACCAATAAAGTAGCCACAAGCCGCCAAAAAACACAGCCGTTAAGCCCAGTACCTTATAAGCTAAAATCAGCGGGATGCTCGTATTAATAAGAGGAGTTATTTTTAAATACTGATTGGCGGTTAGCTTCAAATAGGCGCTCATCTCATCACTTTCTGTGAACGATTCGCCATTGGCTAATGATGTGAGTTGTTTAGCGTGTTGTTTTTCCAAATCAATCAAGTTTACTAAGCTGATATGGGTATTTGGATACTCTAAAGCAGCTGTTTGCCAAGTTTTTAATGTCAGTGTTTCGTTATTATATTTCGCTGCTAACTCCTGATTAACCTGTTGCAGGTGATGTCGAATAGGCGCGTATTCATTGATAGATAACCAATTAATGCCATAACTTATCATTATGACGATAAAGCACATCACAAGACATGCCATTGACATTAGCAGGGGGCGATTTTTGCTAATCACAAAGAATGTAACCTGTATTACGGACCGTTTTAATAAGTTGATTATCTGGTGCAACAACGGCCAACTTTTTACGAATCCGGCTAATACGTAAATCAATTGAGCGATCGATCCCGTCATACTCTAAACGGAAAATCTGCATATGCAGGTCTTCACGGGAAATAACCTGCCCTTTGTGGTTTGCCAAAATTGCCAGTAAATCGAACTCTGCAGTCGTTAGCTCAACAGCCGTTCCATTGACCGATACAATGCGCTTTCGCGTATCGATGACAAGACCAGAACTATTAATTATGCCGCCTATCGGCGCTGCTTTTCTGAGTTGTGCACGAATATGGGCCAGTAATAAGCGTGGTTTTACCGGCTTACATAAATAATCATCAGCACCAAGTTCAAGGCCTGTTACTTCGTCTATGTCGTCACCTAACGCGGTAAGCATCATAATGACACCATGGTAAGTCGGTCGGATTTGTCGACACAAAGTCAATCCGTCGATGTCTGGCATCATTAAATCGAGAATGATCAGGTCCGGCTGGAAAGAATCGATGGCATGCTGTGTTTCTAATGCATTGTTAAGCACTTCAACCACATAGCCATTACTTGTTAAAAATTGACTGATTAAGCTTGTTAGCGAAGCGTCGTCATCAATGAGAAGAATTTTTTGCAAAGACCGGCTCCAGACTTAAAAAGATAGGGTTATATAACTTTGGTTTCTTTAAAGTATCGCGTAAAGGAAATATTAGCTCAACCAATTTAGCTCGTGCACGACAGTTATCCATTTTTGTGCGTGTTATGACCAATCGATGATGTCGAATCATCAACTCAAAGTCTTTTTCAGTAGTGCATCCATTGCTTGTTACCTTAATTTTAATGCTGGATTCACCCACACTAATGCCATAGAGCGGCTCAACCATAGCAAGCGATTGTAAAGGCACAATCGACAGCATTAACAACAAAATATACTTCATAACGTTAACCCAAAAAAAGAGAAGCAAAGCTTCTCTTTTGACAACAAGGAAGATTAGCGAACTACAACAGCCAGTTCGACATCTTTAAAAGCCTCATAAGCATGTAGTTTGAGAGTCCACACACCTGGCTCTGGGAATTGCACAAGAATATGCTCGTCGTTTCCTTCCATAACTGAGTAAAACTTCTCGCTTTGTTTGTCTTCACCGTTTAGCACAAGGTCAACATCACCTTCACCGCCACGTGTATCGATCCAAAGTAGCTTAGCATCTTCAGGCACTTCAATTTCAAAACCAACGATTTGATCTGTTTCAGCACTTAACCCCGTAATCAGTTCACCTACGCTATCACCACCGTTATCAGGTTCACCAGGGTTGTTATTACCATCACCAATACCAGGGTGATTGTCTGTATTGGTCATTACATCATCAAACCAAGCGTTAAAACTGGTAACACGCGCATACACACCGTATTTATTAGGAAGTGCACAGCCATCACCCCAACTTACAACACCCACTTGTAATGGTCCTTGATTACCTGCAATAACCAGCGGGCCACCACTGTCACCTTGACATGAATCTTTCCCGCCTGCTGCAAATCCGGCACAAATTTCAGTGTTAGCAATTTTGCCATTATATGCACTTGCACTATTACACACTTCGTTTGTTACCAATGGCACGGTGACTTTAAGTAATTGTGGCGAGACATCACCACCACTTGAAGTCGTGCCCCAACCTGAAACAATCGCGTTAACACCGGCTTGAATTTGGCTAGCGTCGGCATCGCTTGCAAGTTTTAGGTATTCAATATCTGTTACTGGTGTAGCTAATTTAACTAAAGCGACATCAGTTGATTTGCCAGCAAGATATTCAGGGTGAATATAAATGTTTTCGATCTTTACGCGTTGACCTTGCTCGCTTGCCTGATCGATAAAATTATAACGGATAGACATGTTAGCCAGTTCCGATGATTTTACCGACTCAACACAGTGTGCAGCAGTTAATACCCAATCTTTGTTAATGATTGAGGCACCACAAAAGTGTTGTTGATCAAATTGCATTGATGCCATCCAAGGACGTTCACCAAGACGAGTGGGCTCGCCACCGACGATACGAACAGAGTCCATCGCTTGTTTTAATTTTAATGGAAGTTCTTGTGCTACAAGCACATTTGATAAGCCTGTTAGGGCGATTAGAGGTAGTAACATTTTCATTTTTTTAACTCCTGTTAACGTTCTGTTATTAAGTTACTTGCCTTCTTATCGAATGTTTATTGCTGTTAATTGTCGGTTTGTATCGCTTTGTATCGGTTTGTTAGGCAGCTGTTTCACAGTGTATTGCTTACGTAAAAAAACCATAAATTAGTATGGGAATAAGCGCATTTGATGCCTGTAAGATGGGTTTTATTGTGAGTATTAAAATGACCAAGAAGGTTTGGGTTATGTGTAGAAAAGACAAAAGGCACTTAGTTTAGTGCCTTTTATTGATGCTAAATTATTGGATTAATTTGCAATCACACAGTTTCGTCCAGCATCTTTTGCTCTATACACGGCAATATCTGCTTTTTTTATCGTTTCTTCTATAGTGTGTTCTAGTCCCATTTCAGCTACGCCAAAACTAGCGGTAAGTTTTATAATTTTCTGCTCATGTTGAATGGTCATATTTTCAATGGATAAACGCAGACGCTCGGCTAATTGGATTGCTTGTTGTTCAGCAGTGTAGGGGAGGATGATAATAAATTCCTCACCACCGTAACGGCATAATACATCTTCTAAGCGCAATTGCTTTTGACAATTTTTGGCAAATTTAGCTAATACGATATCACCTGCCTCATGGCCAAACTCATCATTAATTTGCTTAAAATGATCGAGGTCGATCATGATAAGTGAGAGCGGGGTTTGTAATCGATACTGCGAATTTTTAGCGCTTTGTACTCGTTCATTAAAATACCGACGGTTTTTAAGACCTGTTAAGGTATCCACAAAAACCATTTCTTTTAACTGATTTTGAAGCTTGAGTGTTTCTAGCGCCATTAACCGTCTACTACAGCTATCCGCTAGTGATTCGGCATACACAATATCATCCTCAGTCCAAATATGGTGTTCAGCAAATGATTCGCACGATACCACTCCATGGGGTTTACCATTTAAGTAAATAACCGTGTCTAAAAGTGCACGTGAACTATTTTGGTTATGAATTATTAGTTCGGTCGTACGGTTGTCTTGAGCGACATTGTTTGCAGCAATAGTATGGCCAAGTAGAATTTGTTCAAAATAAGTGGGATATTGATGTATCTCCAAGCTGTTTGCTTGTTCATTTTGAAAGTCACTACTAGCAATACAATTTAATTGATTTGGTGAATCAATGTGATCAACTAACCAAACCGAAATTCTATCGACGTCAAGAAAGTGTAAACCTTCTTTGAGCAGATCATTTAATAATTCATCATAGCTTTCTGCAATTTCGATACTATGAGAACTTACGCGACGCAACCTTTGGCGTGCTTGTTGAGGTGTCAACATACAACTACAGCCTTTTTAAAAGTGTGCTTCCATTCACAGGAAAATAACTTTTTCACCAACCATAGTATGACTTTTGGGTAAATATTGTTTGACATAGCGCAATAAACTAACGTTATTCGAGTAAATATTCGAAGTGCCAATCAGTTTGTTTGTGAACTCAAGATAGTATTCTTATGCCACTTAACCTAATATACGCCTAGTTTTTATTTAAGGAGAAAATTAAGGTTATGTCACAGCAAAAAGACACGCTGAAAGACTATGTTATGACCTTTTTGAAAGGTGCAGGTATGGGCGCAGCAGATGTAGTACCTGGCGTTTCAGGTGGCACCATTGCATTTATTACGGGTATTTATGAGCGATTACTGAGCGCCATTCGCAGTGTTAATTTTAGCGCATTAAAGGTATTAAAAAATCAGGGTATCAAAGCGCTTTGGCAGCATATTGACGGTAATTTTTTGCTAGCAGTTTTTAGTGGTTTAGCCCTGAGCGCACTGTCACTTGCGAAAATCATTACTTACTTGTTGGCGCATCATCAAACTTTGGTTTGGTCTTTCTTTTTTGGGCTTATCATCGCGTCGTTTTTACATATCGCAAAACAATTAGAAAGTTGGGATATTAAAACGGTGTTTGCCTGCATTTTAGGTACTGTCATTGCTTTTACGATTACTTCGCTTGCTCCTGCAGAGGCTAACGCCAGCTGGTGGTACTACTTTGTGGCCGGTGCGATTGCCATTTGTGCCATGATTTTACCCGGGATATCAGGGAGTTTTATATTATTATTGCTAGGTATGTACGGGCACGTACTTGGCGCTGTGACGTCACTTGATTTACCGCTAATCGGGCTGTTTTTAGCCGGTTGTGTTGTTGGCTTAATGTCCTTTTCACATTTTTTAGGATGGTTACTCGCGCGTTTTAGAGACGTTACCTTTGCATTACTCGCTGGATTTTTATTTGGTTCGTTGAATTTACTATGGCCTTGGAAACAGGTGGTGAGTACATACACCAATTCAAAAGGCATTGAAAAGCCGTTATCGCAAACGAATATTGGGCCAGAGACCTATCAAATGGTGACAGGACAAGACCCGCAAACGTTAATTTGTTTTGCATTAGCACTTTTTGGTTTGGGTTTAATTTTAGCCATTGAAAAACTCACAGCAGATAAACCAAAAGGCTAGTTTTAAACTTGATATCAAACTAAAAACCCGAGCATTTCTCTCGGGTTTTTTGTTACCAAAACAGTAGTGTTATTTCAGTGTATAAATGTGAATAAAAAGTGTGCTATTTAGAGTTTTTATGATACAAAATACCTGAACATAAAATAACCGTTAGTGAAGTCTTATGTGTCGTAAAAATAAATTAATAATGCGTGTGGTTTTGAGTGAGTTGATGACAAGTTATCCAAAGCCTCTTAAACGCCATGAATTAGTTCTGTCGGGAGTGGCAGAAAGCGATGTTGATACGGTAATCGATTATTTAACGCAAGAAAACTATGTTAGTTGTGATGAGCAAGGACAACTCATATTAAGTAGTGAGCTTGAGCCTGGCAGTTAATGTTGTGTATCTTGTGAAAAAAAAGCCCGAAACACTGTTTCGGGCTTTTTAGTTTTTTGCTTAATGGTTAATTAGAAAGCGTAACGTGCTTCAAAGCTGATGTAACGAGCACCTAATCGACCTGATGTCATGCCCCAATTAGGGTTGACTTCTTGGCCGTTTGCGCCATCACGGGCATTCGCTTGCACAACCGATGTTTGTGTATCGAAGTTAAACAAGTTATATGCAGTTGCTTTTAGCTCTAACGGGTTACCTGCAACTGAAATATTGTATGCAAGGCTTAAATCAAATTCTTTTAACCAATCCGTTTCGCCAAAAGTACCGCGCGGAGCAGGGTTACCGTCTGCGTCATAGAATGAGACGTGGTCATAACCTCGGCTATTACATTCATCCCAAACAGAACCTTCCACACAGCTATCTACGCCCACTGGGTGACGCGAGAACTTACTGATAGGTACACCAGAGGTAATGCGCATATTAAAACCGACAATTAATTCATCGGTAATATTGTAATAGCCATTCATTTTAAATGAGTGACGACGGTCATTTGGCAGGTTACCGCTTGAATGGTCCATTAAATCGGCATAGTCATACGAGGTAGTCCAACCTGGGTCGGCCTGACCATTATCGGTTCGCACTAAGCCTTCGGTATTACCCCAACTATGTGACCATGTATATGAAGCATTGTAGTAAAAGTCTTTGCCAATATTACCAGACACCGTATTCTCGATTGCGCCATATTTACGCTTTGGATCTGGCAAGGCGATATAATCAGCCGGGATCACAATACGTTCTGCATTGCCATCACCATTGGTATCATAAAACACTTCTAGATCAGTACCTGGGTTATTGAGAATATAAGCATAACCTGGATCGCTGTCGATACCGTTTTCAGCAAACCATTTGCGCATCACAGGTGCGTAGTTGGTATCTTCGATTGATTGCTTTAAGTCACGATAAATACCACGTACGCCATACACTAAATCGCCATCTAAAAATTCACCTTGATAGCCGATGGTAATCTCATCTGAATACATTGCTTCTAGGTCTTGGCTTACAATCATACCGGTGTCGATTTCACCTGTTTGAACAACTTCTTCTCCAATGTAGGCACCTGTGCTAGGAGAGCCGTCAGGCAGTAAGATTGATTGACCATTCTCATCAACGTCACCCAATTCATAGTAGTAACTGATATCGCGACGTTGACCACCTTGGGTAATGTTCATATTCGCAGATACTGGCTGATAGTAACGCCCAAAAGTAGCGTATACTTTTGACGTGCCTTCACCTAGGTCGTAAATTGCCTGTAAACGCGGTGCAATTTGATTATCTACATCAACATACTTTTCGCCTGTTGATACTGTGTTATATACGCTTGAATAACGTAAACCGAGGTTAAGCGTAAGTTGATCTGTGACTGTCCATGTATCTTGAATATAAAACGCGGTTGAATTGACTTCTGAGTCGGTAAAGTCGGTACGCACTCGTTGTTCGATAAATGGTTGACCAGCAGGGTGATCAACAGGGTTTCCTTGCCATGCGTACATTGGGTACCACCAACCTGCACGGTCATCTACACCATTTGGACTATTTACGTAATCTACATCGATATTTACATAGTCAAAACCTACTTTGATATCATGGTCGTCGAGGGTCCAGTTAAAGTCAGCACGTAATTGGTCGCGGATAAATTCAGCTTCAGTAATTGATGACGCTGATTCTTGCGAGAGTTTTACCCAACCACCCGTTAGACGAGACCATACAAGCGGATCTGAGCTGGTTGCAGAATTATAGGTTTTATCAACGGTGCGTCCCGCTACCACTTCAACAGACATATCATCATTAATGATACCTGAGTAAGTTAAACCAAAAATATCACCACCGGTGCGCGATTTGTAATCACTTAAATATTCACCAACTTCCTGCGTTTCCCAGTCATTCGCATAGGTTTTACCTTTGCCTTTGTTAGTAAAACCGATTGCTGTTGCTGTTAGCGAGTGATCATCGGTAATAAACCAATCAACTGTCGCAAGGTAACGGTCTGATGTAGTTTCACCAATATCAATGGTGTTACTACCCGCAGCTTCATAGTCATTTTTCTGAGGTGCATATACACCGTAGAAGAACAAGGTGTCTTCAATTAAAGCACCGCCTGCTGAAAAAGAATAACGTGTGAAGGTACTTTCATCTTGTTCACTGTTTGAAAAGTAATTACCTTCTCGGTCTATCATATTTTTATGATGTGAGCGTGTCGCTTCAGGATCTATACGCGCATACGCTTCGAATTCCCATTCATTACTACCTGATTTTGAAATAGCATTAACAATACCACCGAGTGCACCACCAAATTTAGGGTCAATACCACCCGTCATCACTTCGGTTTGCGCCACCCCTTCCCAAGGTAGTGCAATGTGGCCAATACCTGTTTTAATGTTGGTAATGTTAATACCGTTGAGGTAATACGCATTCTCTGCTGAAGAGCTACCACCAATACTTGCCGCAGCAAATTCGCCGTTACTCACGACACCTGGTGAAAGTAGAGCTATGGCTTCAAAGCCAGACTCGACAGGCAAGCGTTTTAATTCAGCTTGCGTTACAACAATCCCACCTGTTGATGATTCCATATCTACTCGTGCAATGCGACTACCTGTAATCTCAATGGTTTCCATATTTGTACCCACTGAGTACATGGTATTGTCAAAAACAATCGAACCACCCACGGTAACTAAGATATCTTGCTCTAAGACTTGCTCGTAGCCTTCTTTTTCAATAGTGAGCGTGTACTCACCGATAGGTAATTTTCTGAGAGTATAACTGCCATCTTCCGCTGTTTTAATCGAGCGACTAATGCCTTTTGTTTTATGTTTAAGTGTGACGGTCGCATTGGCAAGTTGTTGTTGCTCAGCACTTGATACTACACCTTTTACGGTACCATTAAAGGTATCGTTTGCGAGAGTTGGAACACTAATGGTCATTGCCGATGCGACAGCTAGCGCACAGGCAGAGCGTTTGAGTAAGTTGCTTGTTGTTATCATTGTTGCATATCCTGATTTGATTTACGGTATAATGTATACATTATGTAAATAAATGTTACAGGATGCTTTGTGCTGTGTAAATATTGTATACAGTATAATTTAAATAATTACACTAATGTTGTTTTAGTCGCAGGGTGAAATTGATATTCGAAAATTTTTGACTTCAACTTAATCTATTGAAAAGTAATATTTTTTAGTTTTGATTTGTTAGTTTCTAAGCGGAGAGTTTTAGTTCGGGGGAATTTTTTCAAAGCAAATAAAAATTAAACGTTAAAAAGTTCATCTAAAGAATAGATGGCAATATTTTCCGTTTGTGTTTGGCATACATGAACTAATTTCTCTGCAACTTGCTTACCTGTTATAGGGGTATAGCGTTTTAGCCACGGTAATTTACATAAAAAGGGCAAAATTTTACTGCCTAACTCCTCAAGAGGGCGTGAAGTATGACGAACCCCTGTTAATAAAGAAGGCTGTAAAATAGAGATTTTTTGAAAGGGCAACTGTTTCACATACTCTTCGAGTTCGCCTTTCATTTTTAAATATGGACTAAGGCTGCCACTATTTGCAGCGCTTGAAGAAACAAGTAAGTAATGACTTACATTGTTAGATGCTGCCATTTTGGCGGCTAATAGTTGATAATCTAGGTCAACACGCCGTTGGGCGGAAATGGTTTTGGCTTGTTTTTTTGTGGTACCTAGGCAAGAAAATAACATATCTCCGTTAAACAGTTGTTTATTGGCAGCTAAATTTTCAAAATCTATGATATGACTTATAATTTTTGCATGTTTTATCGCAATAGGCCTGCGTGCCAAAACCACCACTTGCGATATAGTTTCGTTGTCACACAGTAATTTGATTAACTCACTACCCACCAGTCCTGTAGCGCCAATAACAATTGCTTTTTTTGACATTTTTAAGCCTTAAATATTGGTAATGACGACACGTAATGCCAACAGCAAAAATGCACATGCCAGTAGCTTATTGATGACATTTGCGTAACGAGTAAGATCAAATTTTTGATTTGCTTTACTTGTAATAATACTCACAATGCAGTACCACAAAGTATCAATGATAAACACGGTTAAGCACATAATGGCTGCTTGCGTTAGGGTAATTGTCTCAGGGTTGATAAATTGCGAGAAAAGCGCAAGGAAAAATATCGCAAGCTTAGGGTTTAAGAAGGCGATTGCAAAACCATCTCTCGCTGCAGACAACATGCTTGTTGAGGCGGCTTGCGATAAACTCAGTTTACTTTCCCCTGCCTTTAAAATAGTAAATGCGAGATAGACTAAGTAGAGCGCACCACCAAATAACAGCGCTTTATATGCTAGGGGAAACTGCTGAATTAGCCCTGCCAAGCCAACTACGGCTAGTGCAGCGTAAATGCCCACACCAATCCCGTGTGAGACACTGGCAACTAAGCCTTGTTTTGCACCTTGCGCCATTGAATGTGATAAAACAACCGCTAAGCTAGGTCCTGGTGACATCGCACCAACTGCGCAAATGCTGGCTAAACTAAGCCACAGAGCAAGATCCATAAAGACTCCAAAAAGATAAGTTGAGAGAGGAATTTATTTTAATTAATAATCCCCAATGTGCTGAGCTAATAGATAATTAATATACGTTTTTTATACACTATCGCAATTAGATTGATAAATAACTTTTACCCAGTCAGGATTATCGATAAACGGATTACGGTTTGCCTGAAACTCATAAATTGTATTGTTTCGATTAATTTCAAATGCATCAACAGGATCCAAAAAGTGCCATTGATACAAGGAACATAAATCACCAATTTGGCCAATACCGCTTGTTAAGTCGGTACGGGGAGAATTACTGTGCTTGACTATTTCAAGATCTGGCATGTCATGATGTGAGTTAGCTTCGTACATCACATCCATATAAAATATCATTCTAGCAATATCGCCTTTAACAGTGTCATGGGGCTCAAACGAGTACGACTTGTTTTTTCTGTTAAGAGGGGCTTCTTTTATTGGTTGGCCGCCACTTAGAAAGTCATTGTCACTGCGCTGTGTATTCATAGATACATCCGCAGGTTTCAAGTGGTGTAAATCGGTATAACCTTGTTGTGACTTTTTTGGAAAACCATGGCTTTTTGGCCAGATATGCTCTCGATTCCAATAATTCTGCTGTGTGCTGTGTTTTCCACTGCCATTGTGTTGTTTTGCAATTGCAGTGTTCTTATAAATTAAGCGAATTTTTGAAGGGTCTTTTGGATCTTCATCAGTGTAGGTCAGTGCGGTCCAAATCTCACGATAGCGTAACGTACGATATGTTTGATTAATGTCTCGATGTACCGCGTACTTGAAGGCGCTTGCATCCGTTGAGTCTGTGTTATAACTGTTGTGATAGTAAGATTGCGCATCAAAATGGCTGCGGTTTTTTACTTTGGTAAGGTTTGGACAGTTAGTACAAAGCGATGGTTGTGCTAAGAGAGCAAAGCTTGCAAGACACAAGGTAATTGATAAAACCAGAATAGTTTTGGCCATAAACTGCATTATTATTGTTATTTTCAGCGCATGAATTTTAACGTGCTTATTGCTTGTTTTGCAATTATGAGGGCGTGTTGATCTTTGTGGTCTAAATTCTGTTCAAATCCAAAGCTTTTTGATCGCGGCGTTGCTTTGTAGGCCTAGCGGGCTAAGTCAAGAATTAACAACAAAGAACAAAATGCTTTGGGTTGAACCTGTTAGGCGGCGCTTGTTTGGCATTTATACTGCCTTGCCCTATATAGATGTAGGGTAATGTGACTTTGCAGGAGCACAAAGTCTTTATCGCTCATTTATGTAACTTAACTTCACCAAATCGCTATACCTCGTTTAAATGCCCAACAAACTGCTGCAGAAATAGACGGCAAAGTTCAACACGCTCTAGCCATTAAACAAACGTCAAGTGTAACTATTTCATGCTTTGCTTGTATTATAAACTACGAAGTTAAGTTATTGAGATAATTGATTTTGTTTTCTCAATAATCCTGTTAATGAATTTCTCGTTACGCTAAATTTACTATATACTTTGTTAAAGCAAACGCTATTGTGTCAGCCATTATTTTCTCGCGATAGCAAGACAGTAGGCTCCATATGGTAACGTTAGGTGAACAATGACAACTGAACTAAAAACAAGAATTGCTATGTTAGAAGGCATGCTAAGCACAATAGAAGCATGCGTTTTTAGCAAAGATTTAGATGGTCGATATACCTACGTTAACCAAGCTGTCGCTAAAGTATTTGGTTTACCAATAGAGGAGATTATTGGTAAAGACGATAGCCATTTCTTCGATTTGGCTCAGTCAAAAGAATTGATTGAGAACGACCAGTTGGTGATGCGCACCGGCAAAGTGTTAAAAAAAGAAGAAACCAATTTTGTAAAAGCGTTTAATCGTGAACTCACTTATCAAATCATCAAAAAGCCACTGTACGACGATAATAATAACCTGATTGGTGTGTGTGGCATTGCAACGGATGTCACAGAGCAACGGCAGTTACAAAACAAAGTGATTGAACAAAACAAGTTACTGGATATTGTACTCGATAATGTTGCTGCGCATATCTATATGAAAAATGATGCGCGCGAATTTATGTATGTTAATGCGAAGGTGGCAGAATTATTTGGATTACCTGTAGAGCAGATCGTTGGCGCAAAAGAGCAGGACATATTGCCAAAAGAGATGGCTGATCACTTTCATGAAAGTGACTCCGCACTTTTTATCAGTGGCGAAAAACAAACAATTGAAGAAACCGTTGAAGATGAACTAGGTAACATTCGCCACTATTTAAGTGTAAAAGTACCGTTTGAGCAACAAGGGCGAAAGTCGCTAATTGGTTTTTCAACAGAAGTGACAGAGCTTTACGAGTTAAAAGAACAATTTCGCAAACAAGCAAATACCGATTATCTAACCAATCTCTTCAACAGGCGCTATTTTGTAGAAACAGCAGAACGCGAATTTAAACGTGCTGAACGAAGTAGTGAACCTTATGCATTGATGTCACTTGATATTGACCATTTTAAAAAGATAAATGATCAATATGGCCACCCCATTGGTGATGTTGTATTACAATCTTTCGCAACTAACTTACAGGCAAACTTGCGAGAAGGTGATGTGTTAGCCCGTATTGGGGGTGAAGAGTTTGCCATTCTACTGCCTAATACGCCATTTGATAAAGCTCAACTTGTTGCAGAGCGGATACGCGAATATCAGGATAACACCCCAATAGTGACAGAACGCGGCGGTGTTCTCGCCAAAGTGAGCATAGGGCTTGTGATGAAACAAAGCGATGATGTCAGTTTTGAGTCGTTATTTAAACGTGTAGACAAAGCGCTCTATCAAGCAAAGGAACAAGGGCGTAATTGCGTCGTTGCTTATCAGAACTAACTTACAGAATAAAATTGTTAGTTCATAAGGTTAACAATAAGCTTATGTGATGTAGCAATTTATTAAAATAGCAACCACCATCAAAATTAATGGGTTTATTGTTAATACCCACTCGCGTAATAGGGACTTATCCATTAAAATAGCGGCAAATAATACAGGATCAGAGAAATTTTATGTCGTTACCTCCTTGCCCTAGTTGCAATTCTGAATACGTATACCAAGACCAAGATAATCTAGTTTGCCCAGAATGTGCACATGAGTGGAACCCTGAAGAACAAGCGAAAGAAGATCTTATTGAAGTGAAAGATGCTAATGGCGCGTTACTTGCTGATGGCGATAAAGTAACAGTAATTAAAGACCTTAAAATTAAGGGCAGCTCACAAGTGATTAAGATTGGTACTAAGGCACTTGTTCGTCGTGTACTTGATAAAAAGGACCATGAACTTGATTGTAAAGTTGATGGTGTTGGCGAGATGATGGTGACTGCAAAGTTTGTGAAAAAAGCATAGACAGTTGCAATTACATGCATAAAAAAGGCGAGCTAAATGCTCGCCTTTTTTATGCCCTCAAACATTACCATTGAACAGCAATAACGTTAATTTACGCCTTGCATCATGCGAAGTTGTTGCACCATTTGATTAATTTGCGGGTTGTCAGGTACTAATTTTGCTAGGTTTTGCGCATAGAATAGAGCTTGTTGAAATTGATTTAACTGAATATAACTCTGAGCCAAACTGTAACTGATATCTGGGTTATTTGGCGTAATTGAATACGCTTTTTCGAAATATCGAATTGCCTCGTCAAGCAGCTTTTGATCCTGTAATAACAACGCATAAGTGTACGCATAACTGGCATTATTTTTCGCAAAATCCGTCGCTTTCTTTAAACTCTCCAGCGCCGCTTGTTTTTGTTTACTTCGTATTTGGCTCATCGCAAGGGCATAGTGCACTTCACTGGCCTTAGCGTTTACTTTCAGAGCTTGCTTAAGCATTTTTTGCGCTTTAGTCTCATTGCCTTGTTGGCGATATAAATCAGCAAGGTTTACATAGGCAGGCATAAAAATAGGCTCTATGTTAATCGCATCAAGGTAATGCACTTTTGCTTGTTTAAAGTCTTTTAATTCGAGTGCTAAAAGACCGAGGTTAGTATGCGCATAACCTCGTTCTGCATTATACATTTGTGTTTGTCTGTATTCGGCTAACCCTGTTGATAAACGTTGCTTATCTGCTTCGGATAGTTCATTTGGAAAGGCTGCTATCAGCATTGCGGCTAAACCACGGGCGGCCTCAATGCGAATACTTTTATGCTGATCTTCCAATAAGTGGTTATACAGTCGCCATCGGTCGACAACGGGGTAGGCTGCTGCTGCATTAATTGCGGCAGAGCGTTTTAAAGGCTCAACATCTTTAACAGCGCGTGCAATTGCAACCAGCGCATTATTCCCAGGGGTTTCGCGCATTCGATAAAGTGCGGAAGCACGAATAATGTCCGGGTAGGTGTTATCTTGTGAAATACGTGTCAGCAGAGTGTCTGCGCCGGGTAAACGGTTTTCTGCACGATAAAAAGACGTGGCAAAATGGTCACTCCCGATATGCTTTGACGACGGATGCCACTGTTTAATTTGAGAAACAGCCCAATTTGCCGTTTTGTCTTGATGGCATTGATTACATGCATTGGTTACACCTGTTTTCAAAGTTAGATCCGGTCTCGGCACTTTAAAGCTATGATCGCGTCGGGCATCAACCTGCATGTAGGTTGTTGTTGGCATGTGACAATCAACACATTGGCTACCAGAGCTATTTAGCATATGGCCATGATGTTTTGGTGTATCAAATGTGCTGCTGGCGTGGCACTGGGTACAGGTTTGATTACCTTCAATTTTAAGTTTACCGCTATGTGGATTATGGCAATTGCTACACGTGACGCCCGCGTCATGCATTTTACTTTGCACAAATGAACCCCAAACATAGTTTTCATCCCATACTTGTCCGTCAGTTTGGTAAAGTTGGGGCGTAATGAGAGCTGGTTGAAAGGCATTGAAAAAGTCATGTGGACTGTGTCTATCTGATAAAGAAGAACGTCTTCCATGGCAACTCGCGCAAAGCTTAACCTGATCTGAGTCTTTTAGCGGTTCAACACTGTGCATTTCACCTTTGCTATTTGTTTTAAATAGTGCCGTTTTTGCGCCAATTTTAGTTTTAAACCCTTTATTTTGAATGCTTTGGTCGCCATTCGCCCAGTTTAGGTGATGTTTGCTATCACCGTGACAGGCATTACAACTGACATTAATAGCGCTAAAACTGGAGTTAAAACGGTTAGTGTTTAAGTCAAAATTCTTTTTAAAATCAGTTGAGTGGCAATCAGCACACATGCTATTCCAATTCTGTCCTTTTTGGCTCCAATGAAACTCGTCATGTGTGTCTTGCTCTGGGTGAAGGATAAACCAACGCTGACCACCTAGAGTCGCTTTTCGACTATCCCAAGCAAATGGAAAAAATTGAAAATGCCCATTTCCAAAGTCAAACATGTATTGTTGCAGTGGTTCATAACCAAAGGTGAAGGCAACGGGGTAACTGCTTATTACACCGTCTAAATTAGGCATATCAATATAAAACTGTTGACCCTGTTTATAAAATCGTACGGTTTCGTTCTGATATTTAAGCGTCACATTATTGAAATCACCTAAAACGGATGCCTCTGATGCTTTTTCCATTGCATGGAAATGATGTGAACTTTGCCAATCTTTAACTTGGCTTTGATGGCAAGAAGCACACACAGTTTCAGGTGAATTATCCGGCAGAGCTTCTGCTGCGGTGGCTAAAAATAGGCAGCTTGAAACGATACAAGCAAAAAAGGCCTTCAACATATTCCATTGTCTTATTATTGATTTTTTACACTTATAACAAGATGCTCTTGGAAAGGCAAAAGTTGCTGAGTTAACGTTTATCGACTTGTGTTAGTCTAAACTCTGTTTCATTTACAATTAGTGCGCCACTGTTTATGAAAGTACTAGTATTACTAAAGCGTTTTAATATCATAATTAAATGACTGTTGCATAACGTTATTTTATTGGTAGATGATTACGCGATGGATTGTTAACGACAAAAGGAGAATTGAATGTATACCTTTAGAGCAACATGGTTAATGCTACCACTGTGCTTTTCAGTATTTCTTGAAACGGCATTTGCACTTGAGTTAACACCGGCAGAGCGTTTATCTCAAGAAGCAGCAAAATATCAGAAAATATGTAATACAGATGCATGTGCAAAGAAAATGCAAAAAATGCGTAAATATGCCCGCTGGAAAGAGCCTAAAGCCCAACTGGTATTGGGTTATGCTTATTTATATGGTGATGGGGTTGCGCAAGATACCGTAGAGGCCGTTAAATGGCTAAAACGCACCACACAAAATAATAACCCAGGTGCTAAAAAGTATGCATTGAAGGCGGCGCAAACCCTCGAAAAAATGTACCGGCAAGGCATTGGAATTGAACAAGATATTCAACAAGCAGATGAGCTCTTTTCATTGCTTGTTGCACAAAACTATGCGCCAACGCTTTATAAACTTGCTCTGTCGTATGAAGAAAAAGATATCAATCAGAGCATTGCATATTTAAAACAGGCTAGTGAAACACGCTATGCACCAGCAATTTACCGTTTAGCACAAATTTATCATGCCGGTTATGGCGTTGAACAAGATGAATTACAAGCGGCCGAATACTACAAAACATTAGTCATTAACGATTACCATGATAGCCGCGAACAGCTGTCTGCCATTATTGCGTCACTTAAGAATACGCCAACCCCAAAACAAGCCGATAAAATTACCGAGTTTGAGCGCATGTTAAACATCGAGGTCATCACAGTTAACCCTGATGGTGTCGTGGCGGAAGATTCACTGAGCAACTCGCTCGCTCAGTTTAAGCGCAGTAAAGCTAAGTTTATACCTGCAACGGGAAGTCGAATTAAAGGACGCAGCTGCGGTAATACATCCAACTCTTGCGGCACAATTAACAGTGATGAATTGGAAGATTTAATCAATGAAAGCGCGGGCATTTCAGAGGGCAACTAATCAAATTATCAGTGTGTTGGTAGTTACAACACGCAAACTGAATTTAAGTCACTGCACTGATTTTGTCCTGTTATTTAAAGCAACACTGAGAGTCTTTAAATCGCGCTAACAAAGGTGGTTTTACTTTTCGAATGCGTTGATGATTTAACGTATGGTGGGCAAATCTTGATGTTGAGTGATGAATTGCCGCTACCACTCTTCCGTCCAAATAAACTGCTATTAAAAGCGCAATGATGGTCAGTGTTGGGGCATAAATTAGTGACGCTGTGATACCGCCTTTCACTGTGAGATTAATGACCAACGGCATTAAAATAATCAAAATAGCAAATACTCTATAAGTTATTATCACGAAGTTAGACATAACTTGAATCCTTGAAATAGCGTGAACCCTTACATTCAACTTTAAAGCTAATTCGCAGTGATGACAAAAGGAAAATATTCACTCTATAGGTGAATGGTATTCATCTCTATTTGCCGCTTGAGATAATCAGCACAAAAAACGATGTTTGTGATTTTTAGACTGTGAGCATTCCTAATTGTAAAGAGCAGATGTGTTTGCAAGCCAATTAATAAAGCACTGTATATCATGACGATTACTATCTTCTTCTCGATAAACGGCGTATAGCCCCCTTTGAAAAGGCACAAACTCAGAAAAAGGGGTGATTAACGTATTGTTTTTTAATTTACTATTTTCAATCGGGAATATACCCAAAGCCAAACCTAAACCTTGACTTGCGGCATTAATTGAAGAGTCATAATCGTTAAAAGAAAGGGCACGTTTGTTTTGAGTAAAATTGGTGCCTGTGGCATGTGACCACTGCAGCCAGACATCTTCCATGTAAGATAAGTCTATTAAAGGTAAATGATTAATATCGTTAAATGTAGTGATTTGATGTTTATTGAGAAACTCTTTGGAGCATACTGCTGAAATGGTTAAGTCGATAAGTTTTTGATTTGTTGTATTGGGCCAATTACCTTGGCCAATACGGATAGCCAAATCAATATCATCATAGCGTAAATCTGCGACTTGGTTACCTGTTTCAATGCGCAATTCAATATCGGGATGAAGTGCTTGGAAACTACCCAAATTGGGTATGATGATGTGACTAGCCATGGTTGAAAAACAAGATATTTTAAGCGCTTGAGAAGAAAAACGATTACACACTTTGCGCGTTCCTTGCTCAAAACACTCGAGCCCTTGCTGGACAAAATTTAAATACATTTCACCTGCGCTATTTAATACGACACCGCGACTTTTTCGTTGAAACAAACTAAAACCAAGTTGTTCTTCAAGGGATTTAATTTGATGGCTCACTGCGGAAGGTGTGATGCACAGTTCATTGCTCGCAGCTTTAAAGTTTTGATGGCGGGCAGCCGCTTCAAAAATACTGAGTAAATGCAGTGGAGGGTATTTAGCGCGCATTTTATAAACCTAAGTCTGCTTGTGTCTTGACCACTTTAATGAATCGATGAATTTAATTCAACTAAGTGCCGTTTGAGTTTGTGGCTTGTAAATCGATACGCTTAAGGTGTTTGCATTAAACAATGTGACGAGTCGCTATGGTGTTTAGTCTTTATCTAGGTACAATTAAAAACGTATCAATTTTAATTAGTTAGAAGAAAGTCGTGTGAAAAAAATAATCAGTAAAGTCGCGTTTGAACTAATTGTTATTACGCTCGGTGTATTAATCGCCTTAGGTATTAATGCCTGGTACAACAACTTTCAACAACGCCAAACTGCAGAGCAATTACTTACTAAAATTGCTTATGAATTGCAGCAGAATATTATTCGTTTAGAGACTGCTGCGAGCAGTTATCAGCAGAGTATTGAACAGTCAAATCAATACGAGCATGTATTAGAGGAAACGGGCGAAACCGAACAATATGCATTTGTTTTTAAAATGCTGACTGTTAAACAAGGTGCTTGGCAGTTTTCACAAAATCGTGATGAGCTAAATACTTTGCCTGTTGAACTATTAATCTCATTGGATGCGGCAAATCGCAGTACCTCTGAAGCAAAAACCATGGTTAATCAGTTTATCTTTGAAAGTCACGATGAACTTGATGAATTATTAGAGAATGATTTATATGTTCGCTACCTTGATGGTATGAAGCGAGAATTAACACAAGTTAAGTTCTATCTTGATTATGCTTTGCTGAGTTCTAAAAGTGCACTTACAGACCTGGAGTCGTATCGTGAAACAGGCAAAATTGCGGCTAAAAATGAGAGTGTCGAACTTTCAACCACACTGTAACCACATACTGTTAATAGCTAAAAAATAAAGTAATAGTGAGGTTTTACAATGACTAAGCGCGCCATGATAAACCTCTTTTCTATGCATTTACTTAAAAATATATGAAATGATTACCATTGAAAAACTGATGCCTCAGTATTTGGAAGGACTCAAGCAAGTTGCTTTAGCTGAAGCACAAGTTCAATTTGCTTGCAGTGCCTCTGATTTTTTAAAAGAGTGTAATGCTAATGTGCATTTGTATGTGGTTGTGATGGACTCAAAGGTTGTTGGTTTCTTTAAGCTCGATTGTGATTACAGTAAAACGCATGCTTTTTGCCCAAGTGATGGCGTTGGTCTACGTTCATTTGTAATAGATCAAAAACAGCAAGGAAAAGGCATTGGCCAAAGTGCATTACAATCTTTAATTAGCTATTTAAAACAAGAATATAAAACGTATAACTGGCTTTATTTAACCGTTAATTGCAAAAATGCATTGGCTAAAAAATGTTATCAAAAAGCAGGCTTTATTGAACAAGAACAGCTCTATTTAGCAGGCCCGGCAGGGCCTCAACACATTATGTATTACCCTTTGTAAAACGCGTTAGCAATTAAATCAAAATAAATACTTCCCTTTTTAACTGTTTATACATACAGTGGTGTTTTAAATAAGGAATGCCATTATGAAATATATCGGAAGTTGTCATTGTAAAGCGGTGCAATTTGAATTTGAAAGTGCACCTATTGAAGATGCCTTACAATGTAACTGCTCTATTTGTATTCGCAAAAACGCCATTATGTCTAAGCAATGCTTTGATGAAGCACACTTTAAGTTAATAAGTGGAGAATCGTTTTTAACCACTTATCATTGGGCAGATCATGATGTGAACCACTATTTTTGCAAGCAGTGTGGCATTTACCCATTTCACGATACAATTTATCAACCTAGAAGCTACCGCATTAATCTGGGCTGTGTTGAAGGCATTGAACCACGTGAATTGGCAATTACGCATTTTGATGGTCGAAATAAGCTCTAGATCATCTAAAAAATTGAATTATAAGTTCGTTTTAATTTATTTTATTGTTTGAAAGTTTCATTGCATACTTAGCCTGTAATTAACTCGCAGGAGAGCAAAAATGAATGTTATTCTTCACACTTTCAAACAAGTATTCAATACGTCGGCTATTACTCCAAAAAGAGTATGTAACTATCCGAATAATTATTATGGTGATCAGTACTGCAAATAAGCCGTTTACCTAAATTTACTAGCGAGGGTGTGCGTTAAACTATTTAACGTTACCTTGCTTGGTTCATGCATACCCAGTCTAGCTCAGTTTATTAAGCTAAATGATTTTGAGTGAATTTCGATTGGCAGCGTCGGCTAATTCAGTGTATTTTAGCGGCTTTGAATAAATACTTAGGATTTGGTTGTGTCTTTAAAAAACCTCTTAAAAAATGAACGTGTTGCATTTATTTTAGAAGATCTTGAAAAGCGTTACCCAAACCCACCCATTCCATTAGATCACAAAGACCCTTACACCTTGTTAGTCGCTGTATTGCTGTCCGCTCAATGTACCGATGAGCGGGTTAATCAGGTCACTCCAAAGTTGTGGCAACTTGCAGACAATCCATTTGATATGGCACTTAAAGATGTAGAGGATATTCAAGCCATTATCAGGCCATGCGGGTTGTCGCCGCAAAAATCGAAAGCGATCAAGCGATTATCTGAAATTTTAGTCACTGAGCATAATGGTGTAGTGCCAGAAGATATGGCTTTATTAGAAACACTGCCCGGTGTGGGCCATAAAACCGCTGGTGTCGTTATGGCGCAGGCATTTGGGGTTCCGTCATTCCCTGTGGATACGCATATCCATCGACTTGCCCAGCGTTGGGGGCTTACCAATGGTAAAAATGTTGAACAAACTGAGAAGGATTTAAAGCGTTTGTTTCCTAAAGAGCGCTGGAACGACTTACATCTGCAAATTATTTATTACGGTCGTGAATTCTGTACAGCACGAGGTTGCCATGGTTTAGTGTGCCCAATTTGCACCACATGTTACCCAAATCGCAAACACCCAAAAGTGATTAAAAAACCTTAACAGGTTCGACAAAAATAAAATGTGTTTATAACGGCCTTATTTGCGCAATATGGCCGTTTTCATTTGTGTAAGTTGTATACGATTAAATAATGACTATATTTTAAAAATCTAACAAATAAATAGTATTTGTTAATTTTGTAATGGCAATTTGTTAACATTTTTATTGTTCTGACCGATAGCAACTAGGTATAGTTAAATCGTTTAGCAGTTAAAAAAACAATAAAGGCTGTATTATGAAAATGCGCACTAAATTGATTGCGGGATTTGCAATTACCGTAATCGTTCCTATCTTAGCAATCTCGATACTATCGTTATCGCAAGCAAAAAGTGATGGCTTTACTCGCTTCTTAACGACGACTCATGCTGAAATACGCCAAGTAGAAAAAGGCTTTGAACTCTTTTTTCAGCAAGTTAAGCATAATGCAGACTTTCTCGCCCAGGCACAGGTTGTGCGAAATGTGCCAACTGATGTCACCACTTATATGGGGCCTGAAAAATCAATGTCTCCCCTAGATGCAGTACCCGGTGAAGCAGGCATTTTTAGGCTTTATGAAACCTTTGGTAAAACCCATAACGAATTACTATTTGTGTATTTAGGCACAGAGCAGGGCGGCTTTATACAATATCCAGCGGAGCCTTTAGGTAACTATGATCCTCGTCAACGGCCATGGTATAAACTGGCGCAGAGCGCACGTGGTAAAACAGTTATTACCGAGCCGTATCAAGGTGTAACAGGGCAAGCAATGGTATCTGTTGCCAAAGCAATTAATAATGATATGGGGCAATTTGTTGGTGTACAGTCACTGGATGTAACGCTGGCAACACTCACAGACATTGTATCAAGCATCAAAATTGGTAATACCGGTTATCTTATTTTGGTAGACGGCTCTGGTACAGTGCTTGCCGATCCGCGCAATGCTGATAATAACTTTAAACCAATATCAAAACTCACTTCACCTATTTATCAATCGTTATCCAAAAACTTATCTAGTCGGTCTTTTACAATTGAAAGCCAAGGCAAAACATTAGAAGCCACCACTTATTTTTCAGAAGAACTCAATTGGCGCTTTGTTGCTGTTATTGAGCAAGATGAAATTCTACAGTCGGCTTCAGAAATGAAGGTTTTTATCGGCATAATTGCATTCATTATGATTGCTAGTTTTGTAGGTGTGGGTGTTTTACTCGCAAACCGCATTGTTTATCCGATTGAAAAAGTATCAGCAGGGCTTAAAGAGATAGCACAAGGCGAGGGGGATTTATCGAAACGTCTTGATGTGATTGGTAATGACGAAATTAGCCAACTGGCTAAATGGTTTAATCAATTCCTCACAACGATTAATGAATTAGTGAAAGACATTAACCACAAATCTCAAATTTTAAATGAATCAGCAACGGCTTCCGGAGAAAAAGTGACAGAGATTATGCGTGCTAGCCATGATCAAGAAGGTAGTAGCGAAGAAGCCGCTCGCGGTACAGCAAATCTTGCTGATGTATCAAAACAAGTGTCCGAAAATTGCTCCACCGCATTAAGTGATATTGAACAAGCCGAGCATTATGCCTTAGAGGGTAACAATGATGTAAAGCGTGCTGTATCCGAAGTAACCAGTTTGAATGACTCACTTAGTGAGTCATCGCAAGCGATGACTCAACTTGAGAAAGAGAGTGAAAATATTACTAAAATTCTTGATGTTATTCGTGGTATTGCAGAACAAACAAATTTACTTGCGTTAAATGCAGCGATTGAAGCTGCAAGAGCCGGCGAACAAGGGCGTGGTTTTGCCGTGGTAGCAGATGAAGTGCGTACACTTGCTAAACGCTCTCATGAATCAACAGAAGAAATTGATAAGGTACTAAACAGTTTGATTCAACAAACACGTTTAGTGTCTGACAAGATGGCAAGTAGTGTTACACATTCCGCTGATGCCATTGAAAAAGCTGAAAAGGCCCATAACTCGTTTGACGATATCAGCCGGGCGGTAAATACGGTGAAACAGTTAATTTCGCAAATCTCCGATGCAGCGCAGTCGCAATATGACGCTGCAGATGAAATTAACTGTGATATTTCTGGGATCAGTGATTCAGTTAAACACACCGCACTTTCTGCAGATGAATTAGCTGAGGGGTCACAGCAATTAGTGGTGTTATCTGAGGATTTACGTAATTTAGTGAATCGTTTCCACGTTAAATAGATATACTGGATTGAGTGAGCAACTGCTCACTCAATCATCGCCTACAACACAAGCAAACTAAGCCTTCAGCCTTAGCTTAAAAACTGGTCTACACTATACAAGAGACTGCTTTAGGTTAATCTGATGTCACGACTATTTTTGACTTTCCTTATCTATTGTTGTTGCCTGACTTTTGTAAGTGCAACGGAGATTGTGCCTCCGAAAAAAGGGGCGCCTTTGGCTGAAGTTATCACCTTCCTTGAAAAAAACGCTGTTAATAACCCACAGCAGGTTATTGATTATATAGTCTCGACAAATTTACTCGATAGCCAATATAGCAATAGCGCTAAGGTGACTATGCTCAGTCACTACGCTAAGGCACATCAATATTTAGGCGAACGTGAAAAAGCGTATCGCATTGTTACACAAGCGTTTGATGTGATAAATGCAGGTGATGTATCTGCACCGGCACATGCAGATGCACTTTTCGTTAGGGCAGCGCTACATGCAGAACAAACACACTACACGGATGCAATCGCTGACCAAAAAGCGGTTATTCAACTTTATCCTGAATACACAAATAACCGCATTATTGGGACCGCATATACCAACCTTGCTGATACTTACCTCGCGTTAACTGAATTTAAAAATGCATTTGATGCTTTGTACAAAGGGCAATTTGTTTTCAAAGCAATAAAAGATCAAAATATGTTGGCAGTGACTTACAACCGCCTTGGCATGATCTATCGCACCATTGGTGATTTTGATAAAGCGCTCGATAATATGTTGCAGGCACTGAGACAGATGGAAGGAACAGCAGAAGACCGACGCCTTGCTATTACCTACAACAATACCGCCATTATATATAAAGACTTGGCGCGTTATGATGAAGCCATTAACTTTCATAAACGTTCGCTAAATCTTAAGCAAAAAATAGGGTATCAGCGCGGCATGGTTTATTCCTATAACAACTTGGGAGAAACGCATCGTTTAAAAGGCGAGCTGACCGAGGCGCAACGCTATCTTGATAAAGCACAGGTGCTCGCAACGCAACTTAATAATACAATGTTGCTGGGCTCTACTTATTTATATCGCGCACGTATCGCGAAACAACAAAGTCGCCTTGATGAAGCGCTTACGCATTTAGATGATGCCATGTTGATTTACCAAAAACGAAATGCAAAATCACGCATTGCTGAAGCTGGGGTGGAGTATGGCGATGTTTATTTCAACCAAGGATTATATGAAAAGGCACAAACACGTTATCAAACAGCTTTGGATTTAAGTAAAGAGGTGCAAAAAAATGTCGTCACGTTTGCGGCTTTTGAAGGCTTAGTAAATGCGTTAAAAGCGCAAGGCCTTTACCAGCAAGCACTGGCAGCATTAACCGAATATCAAAGCTTAAAAGCTGCGCTTTTTGATAAACAAAGTCAGCAACGTTTAGAGTCCTTAATTGTTGAAAATCAACTTTTTAGTGCCCAACAAAAATTACAATTAGCGCAGCAAGAAAGCCAACTAAAACAAACGGAATTGGAGCGTGTTGAAGCAACCCGAAACTGGATAGCACTGCTGTTAATGGCAATTTTTATTATTAGCTGGCTGATAGTTCGAAAAGTACAACAACAAAATCGCATTAAGCTTGAAATTAAAACACGAAAAGAGGTAGAGCAATCACAGCAACGATTAAACTTAGCACTGTGGGGCAGCGGGGATACTCTTTGGGATTGGGATCTCATAAATGGTGAAATAAAACGTGAAAATTTGCCTGCACACTCACGATTTTCTGAGGCAGCATCAGGCTTAGATGTAAACTCGCTTAAGGAGTTTGTGCATCCAGATGATTACAATTTATTAAATGATGCCCTCAATACACATATTGAAGGTAAAACGCCTTTTTTTGAAGCAAGTTATCGTGTTCTCAACAATCAAGGAGAGTGGCGCTGGTTATTAGACAGGGGGAAAGTTGTTGAATTTGATGACGACACAGGAAAAGCCGTTAGGATCACTGGTACCCAACGCGATATAACAACCTTAAAACAACAAGAAGTCGCGCTTAAAGAATTAAACAACGAGCTCGAGCAACGGGTACTGGAACGAACAACTGAGCTGGCAACGATGAACCAAAAATTAATTCATACCATTGAAAAACTAGAAGTTGCACAAGAATATATCATTGAGGCAGAAAAACACGCAGCATTAGGCAGCATGGTGGCAGGGCTTGCCCACGAAATTAATACGCCATTAGGCACTGCAATTACGGCCGTTAGTCATTTAAAAATGCAAACGCTCTCCACAGAGTCACAATTCAAGAGTAAAACGCTGTCAAGCCAAGGGTTCGAAACATTTTTAAATGATGTCAATAATAGCAGTCAACTTATTGAAAGTGGGGTCGGTAAAGCAGGCGAACTTGTTGAGCGATTTAAGCTGTTGGCGGGTAAAAATAGTGCGCAAAAACCGGAAGATATAAATATTAATAACTTGCTGACCGAAAGCTTTAAAGTTGCACTCAATACCCTGCAAATCAGCCCTGAAAATGCCAAGCTAACACTGCAAGGCAAAGCAAGCTTACATAGTTTTCCTGCGACGATTGCTCAAGTTTTCAATATTCTTATAGAAAACGCACTCATTCATGCCGATGTCCCGTTTATTGAAATAAACTGTGTAATTGAAACAGAGGCGCAGCAACTTCAACTCAAATTTTATGATAACGGAAAAAGCATTGAACAAGGCGCTGAAAAGCGCATTTTTGAACCTTTTTATACCACTAAACGGCATCGCGGCCATTCAGGCTTAGGGCTTCATATTGCTTACAATAATATTACTCAAGATTTAAAAGGCTCAATTGAGTGTTTTAACGTCTCTGAAGGAGGGTTGGGTTACCGAATTAAACTACCCATGTTGGATTAATTCTCACATCTCATTAGTAATGCTTATTGCATATTCATTTAGACTAGTTGCCTGCCTAAACTTCATTTTTAGAACAGTCATTAAATGGTGTGGTACCGAACAAAGCTAAAAATATTTCAGTACCTGTTTTAATTACAAAATGATATAACTTATTGTTTTACAGAGCATCTAAAATGAAATAGTCTGGAAAAGTTATTCTAAGAAAATTAAAAGGATTTAAGTGACTAGAATGGATTCAAAAGTTTACTTACAAGTCGCATCTCATGCGCAACAAAACTCCGCTAACCTTGTATTAAAAGTGCTAGAGACACTGTGTTTTAACGTTAAGGTTGAATCTGTGTTTCCAAGCTGTTTAGATATTGAAAAACAGTTTGATTTATATTTAATTTGTGCAAAAGGGGCACCTTGGAACGATATGTTACCCAGCACATTAATGGAACTGGCCACGAAACAAAATGTGCTCGTTTACAACGCCGAAAAAGAGAATATTTGTGAGCAATTGCTTTTGCTCGCTAATGTAAAAGGGGTGTTTTATCAAGACGATACCCCTGACTTATTATTTAAAGGAATTCAAAAAGTACTCAATAATGAGTTGTGGTTTAAGCGCGGTGAAATTTGCCATGCTTTTTCCAGTTTATTGGCAGCTCAGCCAAAACGAAAACAGTGCCAAGGCAAAAGTGATGTGTTGGATAAATTAACTAATCGCGAACGGACAATTATTCGTTTAATTTCTCAAGGTGCCCAAAACAAAGATGTCGCCGAGCAGTTGCATATCAGTGACCATACCGTAAAAACACACCTTTATAGTGCTTTTAGAAAAACCAAAGCGCGTAATCGAATAGAATTAGTCAATTGGGCGCAACAATTTTTGCCAGCGAGTATTAAAGGTGGCATTGATATCAGCCATCAAAGCTAAAAAAAAAAGCGCAGTGAATGCGCTTTTTTTATGCTAGGAAAAGGGAATTTAACTGGCTTTTACATTAATAATTACACGACGGTCGAAAAACAGCCCCTCATTGTCATGCTGAGCATATTGCGCATCATTTTCACCCCTTGCCATAATGTTTATTCGCTCGTGTGCGATGCCATTGTTAATGAGGTAGCTGGCAATTGCTTGTGAACGAGATAAAGATAGGGTTTTATTTGTGTCACTTGTGCCACGTTTGTCCGCGAAACCAAATAGTTCAACATGCGCCGATGGCTGTTGAGATAACAGTGCTAGAATTTGCTGAAGCTGATGTGTGTAAACAGGTTCAATATCTGCTGTCGCTGTTCTAAATTGCACCATAAAACTAATACTTGGTAGTGGTGACTTTACTACTTGTTTGTGTCTTACCGCTGCTTTTTGCGCCGCCAGCTGTTTTTGTAGCTTAGCTTTTGCCAGTTGCTGAGTCTGTTCTTTTGTGCTCCAAACCCCTTTCTTTATTCCTTTTTGCACTAATTCTGTCAGCGCTTTTTCAATCGCTTGTTTTACGCAAATATGCATCGGCTCATTTTCACTGAAGCCTGCTTCGGCTTCGGCAAGGCGTTTATAGCTAACATACCTAAAAAATCCCGCTCGCATTTCTAAACTGAGCACTTTTTTAGTGGTTGCTACTGATAACAGCACTTGACCAGTGCGAACATCAACCGCTCTTAAATAAATCGAAATCACATCTTCACGATATAATTCAGACGCACCTATGCCAAAATATTCCGCACCTAGACCGCCAGTTTTAACATTGGAGTCATAGCTGATTACACCACCTTCTAAAATAATCTTGGCAGTTGTGAGTGGTGGCAGCTGCGTTTTTTCTTCTTCTTTATTTGAGAGCGCTGCGCGCACGATTTTACGTTCGGTGAGAATGTTTTGTAAGCCCTCGCGTTCGACTGGAATAAACCAATCAGATTCATGTAATGCTTGAACAAGAATTGAGTTGGCACCTTGTGTAACTGCGGTTGAGAAAGAACTTACATTTGCTTGTGGCTTGTATTGCCCAGTTTGATCGCGAAATGAATAGACAGAAACAGGAATACTGCCCGCTGGTTGTGGCAAGTTCGATAATTCACTGAATGTTTGCGTTTTTTCAAGTTGTTGTGCGAGTTCAAGATCCGGTGGTAGGGTCTTTTTTATGGTGCTACACCCCGAAATAATCACTAATAAACAGGCTAAAATAATTCGTAACATCATTAACCAAACCTCGGCACTTCAACAACCACAACTTCGCCTGTCACGGTGTTGGTAATTTGCACCGTTATTGAGTCACTCCCACTGGTCAAAATTTGTATTTCATAATCACCACTCATAAAAATAGAATCTTGATTAAACATACTGTCTTCAACGCCTTCACCAAAAGCAAGATCAGTGATCTCACGAACCATACGGTTGATGTATGCGCGTTCAAGTGATTCCTGAAACTTTTCAGCATAGGTTTTTTCACTGACAGGAGCGCGGTGTTTGTTTTGTGATTGGGCTTTATTTAAGAGCATGGCGCCATTTAGGGGGCTGCCACCAAAGCTTGGATTTATGGGGGTATACACCAACTCAGTTGATATTGCATGTGCTGAGAAAAGCAGCATCCAGCTGCCAAGTATTATTATTTTTTTCATTTATCCGTTACCATCCACTACTTGCTAAATCTTCACTTTGCTCAACAAATTGTGATTTTGCTATTGCATCGATTGTGGCAAAAATTGCTTGTTCTACTTTATCTTCCACAGGCTCTATGCGTCTTCCCATATAAGTGGCATAAATGGCTTTTGAATTCACTTCAACAAACAACTTTGTGCCAGCTCTTGGAACGACCGCTTCTTTAATTACAACATTAATACCTGTTGTACTTGGCATGTCTTGCCATAGCAGACTGAATTTATGATAAAACTCTTTACCAGAACGACTTAAAGTGCGATCCAGTAATAATCCACTAATTTCAATATCATCGCTGTTAGCAATTGCATGCATTGGTAACACTACTAGTGCGATTGATATGACAAATGTGATTAAAAACTTCATAAAATAGGGCCTGTAGTAACAGGCCCTCACCTCAATAAATTACTGTTGAATGATAGTTGCAGTGTTGTAGTCACCTGTTTGTGTCACTGTTACGCTGCCAGAAGCACTATAAATACCACCATCAACTAAGTTACCATCACCAACTTGGTTAATTGTTAACTCAACATCAGAGCCTTGTACTAAGAAAGCGCCCGTGCCCATACCGCCAACCATGTTGTAGTTACCTGTTTGAGCAATGTTAAGCATATTACCGCTGCCTTCGATTAACAGGTCTAGCGAGTTGATGTCACCATCTTGTGCAATATCTAAGGTATTGTCGTTACTATCAATCGCTGTGCTAAATGTAACCGCAGATTCATTCTGATTACCCAGCTGTTGAACCGTAATTTGGTTGTTATAGCTGGTAAGCGATTGGTCAGGATACGAAGACTGAATGTAGCTGCTGTTTTCGTTACCTACTTGGGTAATTTCAACATCATTATCGCTGCCATTGAAATGTGCTAAGTGGCTGGCATTGTTGTCACCATCTTGATGAACAATTAGTTCATTGTTATCACCAATCGCACCCACATAAGACGTGTTAGCATTACCAAGTTGGGTAACTTGGAAATCATTGTCATTACCGATAACATCGCTGCTAGACTCATTGCCTTCACCACGTTGCTCAACCACTAGTTCGTTGTCTTCACCAATAATAAGTGTACTTTCGAAACGGTTAGCAACACCTTCTTGGTCAATAGAAACGGTATTATCATTTCCTTCAATTAATGCTGCTGTGAACTCGTTTTCTACACCTTCTTGATCAATGCTAATGTCATTGTCATCACCTGATACCGAACCAATCGTTACGCGATGTAAATCACCCTCTTGCATGACTTCGATTTCGTTATTGTTGCCAGTCAGTTCTTGTACCGCTGTAACATTCCAAAAACCTGATTGTTCAACTTCGATGTCATTCATATCACCTTGAACACTGTCTAGGCGAGTCTCGTTCCACACACCAGACTGATTGATGTAGACGCTATTGTCATTACCTTCCATTGCTGTGTTGTAAGCCCAATGACCGCCATCACCTTGTTCAACTGTGATATCGTTGTTGTCACCAGTCACAATATTGATTGCTTCATTAGAAATACCAAAGAAATCTTGGCCAGATTGCGAAACGTTAATTTGGTTGGCATTACCCGTCACATCACTTACTGCAATGTGGTTTGAACCATTTTGATTGTATGACTCTGCATTATCGTTGCCTTGTGTACTCAGTAATAAAATATTACCCATACCCACTTGGCTTGTTTCCATGCTATTTGCTGTACCTTGTGTATCAGTTTCAAGATAGTGTAAGTCACCTTCTTGTAATGCTACTAAATCGTTACCAAACGCTACACCAGTACCTGATGTTTGGTTGATAATCATAGTATTAGCAACATTTTTAATCGTGTTATTTGCTTTTGCCGATGCACTTTCATCTTTTGTATTTGCAGCAGCGCTTGCAGAACCAAGTGCTAATGCCACAGCACAAGTCACTAACGATAATTTTTTATTCACGGAGTATCTCCTTTGTAATTATTGCTTATGAAACGTCACATTAACTTCAAGGCCATTACCAATCTGTTGTACTTTGAATGTTTGTTCTCCGGCCTGAGAAATGTTGGCAATGTTGGCATCACCTTGCTGAAGTATTTCGGCATAGTTGTTATTCCCTTGTTGAGAAAGATTGACAACGTTTTGGCTGCCGAACTGAAATAATTCAGCGTAATTATTACTGCCAAATTGAACAACATGTGCTTGATTAGACGCTTCGTTTATTTGGTTTACTGTTGCTTTGTTTAATATCCCGTACTGAGTGACAACTACCTGGTGCTGTTGCGCACCGACTCGGTATTGCAGGGAAGAATTTAGACTGAGTGAAAGAGGTGATTCTTGAAGGTCCTGAGCTAAAACGGTTGGCACTAACAATACACTTCCTACAAGCATGGCTATGTTCATTGCAAATTGTTTACACAATGAGCTGTTGCAAATAGGACTATTACCTGTGTTAGTTTTCATCACATTTAACTTTGTTGGAACACGACGAAAAATAAAGTACACCTTTTCTCAGTTATTACACCATCAGTCAAATTTGTGCTTCTTTAAAACTACTTAAAAAACAGTGTTTTAAATCTAATTTTACAAATTGATGACGTAATTATTACTTTGCTTCTACCAAAAAAGTGCTAGTCATAAAAGCCCTTACTTTTTTTAGTGAATTGAAATTTTTAAATATACTAATTATTTAAGATCAATTACTTATCTATGCTTGGGAAATATTTTCACTTTCTTGCTTGCCCGCTGACAAATATCTGTGTTTGATAGAAAAGTTGCTTAAAAATTTAGACTGCTGAAAGTTGAGATAGGTGCTCGCATTGCGAGCGTACATTTATATAAAAATGGAATTTCAATAATGAAAGCAAAACTTTCCGCATTAACTATTGCGATGCTGCCGATGTTAGCAAGTGCGTCAGCAATGATTTCGCCAGACAAAAAAAGTGGTCACAGTTACAAACCAAATTCTGTAATTGTTGTTTATAAAGAAAATGCAAAGCAGGCTGAAAAGGCTGCGGCGAGAAAATTAGTTACTGCAAAAATCTCAGATGCCAACCTTGATGAAATCGATGATCGCTACAAACATATTTTAGCGGGTCGATTAGCCCAATACTCATTGGACAAAACCTCGGCTAAAGACGCAATTTTAAAACTACAGAACCATCCTGCTGTTGCATATGTGGAGCCGGATTATGTTGTGTCGATTAACAATTTACCGGATGATCCTCAATTCTCAAGCCTATGGGGTTTAAACAATACAGGTCAAACTGGCGGTGCAAATGACGCGGATATTGATGCACCTGAAGCATGGAATATCTCAACTGGTAGCCATGAGGTTGTAGTCGGTATTATTGATACTGGTGTTGACTACTTGCACCAAGATTTACAAGCAAACGCGTGGCAAAACCCTAATGAGATCCCAGGTGATGGAATAGATAATGACGGTAATGGTTACATTGATGATATTTACGGTATCAATGCGATTACTGACTCGGGCGATCCAATGGATGATCAAGGCCATGGTACTCACGTTGCAGGTACGATTGGTGCAACAGGCAATAACGGTCTTGGTGTAGTTGGTGTTAACCATCACGTTTCAATGGTCGGCTGTAAG